>JAYWGF010000147.1:0-4924 GCA_043778395.1 bacterium
TGCTCATTATAGGTCATTTCAAGACTTCACTTGGGAATGATTGGAAATGGCAAAGAAGCGTAGAGAAAACTTGAGGAGGGAAATACTCAAAATAACAAAAGATATGAGTAGTGTTGGTATTATTTCATTAGATAATCTAGATGTTTCGCTCACGCACTGACTGTCAGATGATATAAATATCTCAGTTGCTTTGGCTAGTTTGAATATAAATAAAGAAAATATATCTTCTATCTTATACCTAGATACCAATATCTATAAGCTATGATTATTTGATGGGGAGAAAGAAAATAATCTGACTAAAATACCACAAGAGATTGTAAATATTGCATCTACTCGTCGACAAGCCAAGATAGACAAAAATCGATCCTTAGCAGACTCACTCAGAGAAGAGTTAGTGCACAAAGGTTGGAATATGATGGATGGGAAGGAGGGATATACGCTGGATAGGATATAAAATGACATGGAATGTTTTATCCAAAAATAAATTAATCATAAAAAAATATTTTTATCTTTTTAACTATACTTGCTTATGTCTTTCCAAAAATTCACAAACTGCTATCCTCTTATAAAGACTCTCAGATGGGAACTCAAACCTATCTGACAGACTATGGAATACATCAAAAAAGAAGCTTGAATATTGTGAGACGATACAAAGAGAGAAGAAAATTACAAAAAAATTAAACCAATACTTGATAAATTACACAACGACTTTATCGAACAAAGTCTATCGAAATCAACGATATCTTGGTCAGATTTTTTTGTTTTTTATACAAAATATAAAAAGAAACTGCAAACCAAAACAAGTATAGACAAGAAAGAATTGGAAAACATCGAAAAAGAATTTGAGAATCTCAAAAAAGATATGAGAAAACAAGTTTGAAATTTATATGTTGGGACAGCGAATGAACGAAAAATTAGATATACAGATGAAAAATGAAAGGAATTGCTGAAAGAAAATTGATTTCAAATTCTGACAGAAGCATGAATACAAAAGGTTTTGAAGCAAATTTATAAATATGATGAAAACGTTTTGAATGTTATAAATGATTTTGATGGGTTTTGGACATATTTTGGAGGTTTTAATATAAATCGTGAAAATTATTATACTACAGATGGTAAATCTACAGAAATCGCATTTCGTATTGTAGATCAAAATTTGCTTACTTTTTGTAACAATATTTCACTACAAGAAAAAATAGAGCAAATATGATTGAATGACGACGAAAAACAGATTTTTGATACTGCATTTTACAATCAATGTTTGACTCAAGAATGAATAAATACTTACAATTATATTTTGGGTGGGGAAATCGATGAAAATGGCAAAAGAATTTCTGATGGTATCAATCAAAGAGTCAATCAATACAACCAAAAAAATAAAATAAAAATACCGCAAATGACAATTCTTTATAAGCAAATTGGCTCTTTACAAATGAAGTGAAAAATATTTGAATCTATAGATGATGATGAAGTATTGTACAAAATAATAGATGAATATCTCATTTTTTGTGACACGAGACTGCCATGTATACAAAAAACAATATCTGACTTTTTTTCTTCATTAGACGATTTAGATAAGATTTGGATAAGCGAGGCAAATCTATCTCGAATTTCAAATAAGTTTTTTTCTAGTCGGTCAACTATCAAAGATACATGATGTAAGTTAGGTATTTTCAAAACAACAAAAGATAGAGAGACAAAAGAAGAGAAAACAATACTGCCAAAATATATAAGTTTAGAAAATCTCAAACAGATACTAGAAAATACAAGAATAGAAGACCAAGGTCAAATAGAAGAAGAAAAAAGAATATATCTTTTCAAAAAAGAACTTGAAGAAAAAAGAAATGGCGAAGATAATAACTGGCTATTTTTTATTCAATTATTTCAAGAATATCGAACAAATATATTTGATGAAAATAATGAAGAAAACAAACTATTTTGATATGAAAAATCTAAAGAAGATTTGATCAAAATACAAAATTCTTTTGATAAGAATAATCAAGAACATAAAACTATTATAAAAAATTTCGCAGATAAAAGTATTGAAGTTTTGAGGTTTATCAAGATTTTTAGAGTAGATACGAGTAAACGAGTAGAAGAAATTTCTGATTTCAATAAAGAAATAGATGTTTTGATTCAAGATTTTGATGTGACGAGATTTTACGATTTAATTAGAAATTATCTTACGAAAAAGCCATTTAGTATTGAGAAGATGAAATTGAATTTCGATTGCTCTACATTGCTTGCTTGACGAGACAAAAACAAAGAAACACAAAATCATTCTGTAATTTTGAAAGATGAAAGTGGCTTCTATATTGCTATCATGAGAAAAGACAAAAATAATCTTTTTGAAGAAGAAAAGAATTCAATACTTTTTAAGACGAAATGAAACGAGGAAACTATTCAAAAAATGGAGTATAAGTTTTTTCCAGATGTATCAAAAATGATTCCCAAATGCAGTACACAATTAAAAAAAGTTAAAGAATTTTTTAAAAACTGATGAAATGAGATAAGAATTTTTGATAAAAAAACTTTCGATAAAGAGATATATATAAATGATATGATTTATAAATTAAACAATAAACTTTATGACAAAAAAAACACAAATAATTATTTTATATCTTATGATAAAGATGATAAAAAAGATTATATCAAGCAATTCCAAAAAGATTATTTAAGATTATCTAGCGATGAAACATGATATAAAAGAGCGCTAACAACTCGAATAAATTTTTGTAAAATATTTGTATCTTCTTATAAAAGTACTTCTGTATTTGATTACTCTAAACTTAAAGAAAGTACAAAATATAATTCGTTAGATGAATTTTATGAAGAATTAGACAATGTTTGATACAAACTTTCACGAACAAACCTAAACAAACAAGAACTGATGAAATCCGTAGAAAGTGGGCAGATATATCTTTTCCAAATTTCCTCCAAAGATTTTACAAAAAAAAATAAAGACAGCAAACAAGATCTCCAAACAATTTATTGGACAAATATGCTGAGTGGTAATAGTACTATAAAGCTAAATGGATGAGCTGAAATATTTTTTCGTCCACCAAGTATCAAAGACAAAAAAATAAAAAAATTGAAAATAGAAAATACACAAGCTATTGAAAATAAAAGATACACAGAAGAAAAGATACTTTTTCATTGTCCAATCACTCTCAATTTTTGATCAAAGAAAATTACAAAATTCAATGATTATACAAACGACTATATCAAACAAAGCGATGTAAATATCATCGGCATTGATAGATGAGAAAAACATCTCAATTTTTATAGTGTCATTAATCCACAAGGAGAAATTTTGGAACAAGGAACTTTGAATATCTTTGAAACAAAATATAAAGACAAAGATGGAAATGAAAAAATCAAAGTTGTAGATTATGAGAAGTTACTTTCTGATAAGGCTGGAGAAAGGTTGTCCGCAAGACAAAATCGAGAAACAATAGGCAAAATCAAAGAACTCAAAGAATGATATATTTCACAAGTTGTCAAAAAGATTGCAGATTTGGTTTTGAAATATAATGCTGTAGTTGTTCTTGAAAATCTCAATTCTGGTTTTAAGAATAGTAGAAAAAAGATAGAACAATCTGTCTATCAAAATCTTGAAGTAGCGTTGGCAAAAAAGTTATCTTTTCTCGTAGATAAAAACAAGAAAACATGAGAAATATGATCGGTGACAAATGCTTATCAACTGTTAGAAGAGATAAAACAATATTCTAGGCCTAGTGACTCGAGAGGTTGATGATATATCGAATGAAGAAGTCAAATTTGAGTTATGTTTTATACTCGTGCAAATTATACTTCTACTACTGATCCAATCACTGGATGGAGAAAGACAATTTACCTCAAAAAGTGAAATGTGGAAGACATGAAAAAAGGAATCGAGGAAAGTTTTGCCGAAATAGGCTTTGATAATTCTAAGCAAGCATATTTTATCAAATATAGTAAACGAACTTTGTGGTCTAATGTAGAAAGACGAAGATGAACCAAAAATAATCACTGAGAACGAATCGTCAAAAAGTATAATCCAACACAAGAGTTTGACAAGCTTTTGGAAAAAAACTGAATTACAAAAAACACAGCTATTTTGGAGCAAATAAAAAATAAATCCGATATGTCTTCAAGTTTTTTTGGTGGATTGCTATGGATTATTGATTTGATTATGCAAATAAGAAATTCTGATACAGAAAAAAATGATGTTATCTTGTCTTGTGTAGAAGACAAAAACTGAAAAAAATTTGATTCTCGTGAATACTACAAGATGACTGATCAAGAAAAAACAAATACTGTAAAACTACCAACTTCATGAGATGCAAATGGAGCTTACAATATTGCTCGTAAAGGGTTGATGATGGTTGAAAGGATCAAAAAATGAGAAACTACCTTGTATATTTCTGATATAGATCGGGATAGTTTTAGTCAAAAATAATTTGTTGGTTATTAATTATTCTACTATTGTAATACGAACAAATCACAAAGATTATCTGAGATTTTTTACTAATCAATAATACATGGACGACTATCTCCGTATTTCCCATCTCAATGATTTTCTCTTTTGTCCCAAGAGTATCTATTTTCATGATCTGTATAGTACGACCCATGATCGTGTCTACAAAGATACTCCTCAAGTCGCTGGGACACTTGCTCATACCAGTATCGACACACAGACCTATACGACAGCCACTAGCGTCTTGCAAGGGATAGCGATCTATAGTGAGCAATATAAACTAGCAGGCAAGATTGATATGTTTGATACTAAGACGGGCGTCCTCCTAGAGAGAAAGAATAAAATCTGACAGCTCTACCAATGACAGATTTACCAACTCTATGGACAGTATTTTTGTCTGACGGAGATGGGTTATGCAGTCACGACTATGAAGATACATAGCTTGCAAGATAATACAATCTATCC
>JAYWGF010000148.1:0-1778 GCA_043778395.1 bacterium
ATAAAGATTATGTAGTAGTAAAAATTTGATGAATTAGCGATATAGAATCAGCAAAAGCCAAAATTGGTAAAACCGTAGAGTTAGAATTCAAAATACTAAATAAAAGCAATACGTTAGATCAAACTGCTCAGAGAAAAGCCTATGCGCAAGCTATGTTTGAAAAAGTTAAATCTGAACCAAACAGCTTTTATGCTTATGCTACAGGTAAAACTGATATAGATGTATATTATGCTGCTTGAGTAATAGATGAGGCTACTGTGCCGATTTGGTTAAAAAAAGATATTTGAGAAATTAAAAAAATTGCTACAGGTATAGTTTATGATAAAATAATAGAATGAATATATAGCACAGGCACTGACTCAAAAGGTAAATCTACACTGAATGAATGATTTTTCATAGTAAAAAATACTGATATTGTAAATACTACAGGTAAAAATTGAACTTGAATCGTAAAGACTAATTTGTTAGAATATATATATATAGATAATAAAGTAAATTGGATACCCGCAGAATTTGACAAAAAAATATTAAATGGTTCTTATTTTCAACAAGCTACTGTAACTAGAGATAGTTTTGGTAAACCAGCTATCAATATTACATTCAACCAAGAATGACAGGCCATATTTTGTGATGTTACTAGCAAAAATGTAAATAATCAAATGGCTATTTTTGTGTGATGAATACTTACCACAGCTCCCACTATAAATCAAAAAATATGTGGATGAAGTGCTATAATAAATTGAGATTATACTCCTGAATCTGCCAAAAAACTATCAAATGACTTAAATGAGTGAGCTCTGCCTGCGCAGTTGATATTGGCAAATGAAAATAAAATAGACGCTACTCTTGGTAGTGCTGCACTAGATGGAGCTATAAAAGCTACTATATTATGATTGATTGCGATATTTATATTTATGCGATATTTATTTGATTTGCGTAAATCTATAATAGCCATGATATCACTTTTGATATTTTTGACTATACTTATGGCAATTATAAAAATATTTGGTTATGCATTATCATTATCTGGAATATCAGCTATAATTTTGAATATATGAATGTGAGTAGATGCCGCTATATTGATATTTGAAAGATTGCGCGAAGAATACAAATGATGAGATATGAATCAATCTATAAATATAGCTTATGATAGATCTTGGCATGCAATTAGAGATGGTCAATTATCAACAGTGGCTATATGATTATTACTATTTGGTATAGGTACAGATGTATTCAAATGATTTTGATTGATGATGATAATAAATATATGACTTATATTGCTGATTTCTGTGCCATTGATAAAAGAACTCCTCAAGATATTTTACAATAAACAAAATAGATAAACTAAAATAAATACACTAGCAAATAAGCTAGTTTTTATTTAGTCAGAATATATTTTATCTTGAAAAAAAAACATAAATTCTTATCATATATTTTAGTATTTATCATATTTTTGTATTTTTATGAATAAAAAATTTTGGGAAGTTTTATTATTAGTTCAAACTATATTGGCTGTAGTTTGATCTTTATACTATGGATGGTTTGGTGATATATATTTAGATTTTTTGAGATGAGATTTATTCAAATATTTGAATTGATATGATCCATGTCAATTATGCTGGTTTGCTAGAATCTTTATGTATCCTATATTGCCTATTGTAGTTATTTGATTATACAAAAAATCTTCCGATTATATAAACTACGTAATTGCATTAGCAGTTCCATGATTTTTACTAGAGTTATATCAATATCATTTTCAGATGACAAATAGTAAAGAT
>JAYWGF010000149.1:0-4891 GCA_043778395.1 bacterium
TTCTAAATACCATTATTATATATATCCCATTACTTTGCAACTTCGTTGCACCGTGTCCAGCTAAAGCTGGGGGTTTTAAACCCACTACGTGGAAGTAAAAAATATTCAGTCAATTTTTTAACTGAGGATTTTTATTACAAAAAATATTATTTAGCTCAACTTTCTGGTAATATATAAAGCTTAGGCTCTTCTTTTGCCGATCAATGAAGCTTTTCTAATATAACTTGTGCGGTAATAGTTATTGTTTTTGTTGCAACTTCCTCAGATTTAGATAACTGATCAACTATTTTTGATTCATAAAAGGGTCATCAACCATTACCAGTACCACAATTCAATCATTCATCTATTTGTCAATTACAATTATCATCTAGGTTATTACATATTTCTGTTGATCAAGTTTTTGCTACTGCATTGCATAGTCAATTACATAATATCACACCACTTCAAATACATACACCAGTTCAAGTTCCACAAGAACTTTAAGAATTTGGACTACATATAGGTCATCAACCATTACCAGTTCAAGTTGTACAAGTTAATCATTCGTCTATTTGTCAGTTACAATTATCATCCAAATTATTACATATTTCTGTTGATCAAGTTTTTGCCACTGTACTACATGATCAATCACATAATATCACGCCACTTCAAATACATACACCAGTTCAAGTTCCACAAGAACTTCAAGAATTTGGACTACATATATTTTCTACTTGACATATATTATCACATCAATCTCATGATATAGTATTACCGTCATCACAAGTTTCTCATTTATTTATAGCTCAATTTCCACATTTTAGTACATTAGTAATATAACAATTTAAAGTACTGGATAAAGCTCAGTAATTTGTAATATTTCCATTTTTTCAACAGTCTCCAGAAAAATAAGAATCATAATCACTATTTAATTTTTCTCAAACCAAAACTTCTCATGATATATAAGATTCTTTTGATATATTTTTACATACAACTGGTCATTTTCATTCATTTACTGTTATGTATTTTTTATCAATTCATTCACAATATTCATTATATACACTCACTGTTTGTTTTATAGAATTAGGATCTGGCTCATTGACAAGACAGTCAGATATTCATATATTTATAGAATTCACTATATTCCCACTCTCTATTCAAATTACAGTTCATTGACTTGATACACTAGAATATGATATAGATAAATTATTTAGTACTTTTTCTATTTCCGATCAAGCAAAATTTGAATCTACTATTGCAGAAAAAGAATAATATATATTATTTATAGTAACTCCATATGTATATTTCCAAACTTTCTCTAATTCTTCTGATTTACCACATTTTTTTGTAACCATAGCATTTGGTCAATATGTACATATTTTACTTGTAAATTGTTTTTGATTTATATATAGATCAAAATCTTCAGGTATTAGTTTTCATCCAGATACTATTTTATGTACACATATACTTACATCAGTAGGATTTGTATATCTACAATCATTTGTACAATTTTGATTACAAGAATCATAATCACTTCATCACAAATTGCTACAATTATTTGATATACAAGAGTCTATTTTTTGAGAATCACATCAAGTTGATTCTTTCTGACATATATTATCACATCAATCTCATGATATAGTATTACCGTCATCACAGGTTTCATTTCAAAGTACTACAGAATCTCCACATATAGGCTCACACATACTAGTATAAGTATAACAAGGTGCTCATTTTTTGCAATTAGCTGATTGCTCTAGACAATTTCGTCATGTTTCAAGATCGCATTTTGCATTACATCCATCTCAATCTATAGTATTGCCATCGTCACATTTTTCTGATCATTCTATTCTTTTATCACCACATATATACTTATTTTCTACTTGACATGTATTGTCACATCAATCTCATGATATATTATTACCATCATCACAAGTTTCTCATTTATCTATAACAGAATTTCCACAAGATAAAGCTTGACATGATTTGGCACATCAATATTCACAATAATATTTATCTTTACAATATAAATCATCTATTTTACAATCTTGAGAAACTAAATTATCTACAAAAATATTTGAACATGCATCAAAAGTATCACAGTTAGTTTTGCAATAACTTTCACAACCTATTTGATCTTTGCCTACTCCAATACAACTTGAAATACATTAGCTTAAAGATATATCTGAGCAAGCTTTTTCAAACTGACAGCTAGAACTGCATCAATCTCATGATATAGTATTACCATCATCACAAGTTTCTCATTTATCCACACTTCAGTTTCCACAAGATTTGAGAAAAGGATTTTTTATCAAAATTTCACTCAAATTATCTATAGCATTTATTGCAACTGTATATCCCAAATTGCCATCCGTAACTTCAGTTCATATTACTGTATTATCTGTATATGCTATAGAACTAAATCATATATTCCATATCATAAATTGATAAACCATAAAACAAAATAATTTTTTCATTTTTTTTTATAAAAATAAATTATATATTATTGTAGTCAAAAAAATATTACTCTGTCAATTTATTCTGATAATATTAAAAAATAACCAATATTATAATTTGACAAATATTGATAAATATAATTTTAAAAAAATCTTCAGCTAATTTATCAGCTGAAGATTTTTATTACAAAAAACATAACCTCATTATTTTAATCACAATATTTTATTTATATATAATTTATCAAACAGCCAATCTTGAAGTCAGATAATATTCTGATATATATATTTATTGAGATATATATCTCAAGCATACACTAGGTAAGTACTGATACATCATACCACTATGCCAGCGCATATATCTGTAAATCGATGTATTCATACTATCACTCTACATGTTCACATCACAAATCATAATATCACAAATATATATCACATAATTTTGATAGTTTTATTTTTTAGATAATCAGAGTCATATATATATTTACTAGTAAGTATGACTAATCCAAATACAAGTCATACAGCCATATGATCACTGGGGAAGCTATTATCTGGTACATGCTTAAAAATCAAATTTAGTCATGGCAAAAAGTCAGGTCTATCTTTTCGGATAAAATATTGCATAGATATATTTATAATAAACGATATGATTACGCCAACAGCAACCTGCAAAGATAATATTTTGTAATTTGGTTTATAATTTATGTGTCATACTAGATATATATATATTAGCCAAATAGGATATAATAATACAAAAACATCCGCAAAAAATGATAATATATACACTATATGAGGACTATTTGATAATAAACTCAAAAAGAAATTGTGAATATTTTGGTCTCGTATAGCTGGTAATAGGTGGAATATATGATGTGATTGCATGGTATATTATTATTTGTATAATATATATAAAAATATAATCTGACTGAAATTTATTTTTTGAGCAAAAGCTTTAATTCGCTTATACCATTCTGTAATATTAGAGACTTGGTAGATACTACATGCTTATCTTCTATTATTTCATAATTTATTCATGATAATTTCATTATTGGTCATACTATATCTATATAATCTATATCATCGGCACTAATTATGCGAGTGACATTTTTACTTCATCAAAATAATTTAGTAATAATCATATATTGTTGACTTTCCACATTCCAATCAACAAAGTTTATTCAACTATATATATCTTCAAGTTTCCACAATAAATATTTATTTATATCTTTGGATATATCCATCAAACTTAATAATTTTTGGATTTTTTCAAATTCTTTTTTTCAATCTTTTATTATAATTTCATTTGGAGTTGATCACAATATATCAACATTCAATTTACTCAAAGATTCTAATCTAGAATAATAAAGATCGTTATTTATTCAAGATTGAATTGGTATGCTAGATGTTTCATTTATTTCATCAAAAACTTTTTTATAACCATTTCATTTATTTTTTTGAATTAATTCATCACTATCTATACATATTACTACAATTACATCATCGGATGAAATTTTATTTTTTTTTGTATCATTATGTGATTGTATATAAAAAGATTTTGCTTGATCGATAAAAGATTCGTGTCATATATGTACCAAATCATAACTTCAAGGCAAGTATAATATATGTTTATTTGTTTCCAAAACTTCATGTATTTTTTTTCTAAAATCATAAAAATTCTCAAAAATTTTATTATTGTTAATTGAATTTTTGTCAGGTATAATTATTGGTTGAATATTTTGCGATATCATTATTAAATTATTTCTTACAAATCAATATTTGTCTAGCTACTACATGATCTGCACGAGCATACAAATCTACCATTTCACTTTTTCGTCAATTACTTCTCATCCAATTCGTAAGCTTTGGTCATATTATATCTTCATAATCACTACGACGATATACAGGATAGGTAATTACTAATACTATATTATCATAAATTTTATCGCAATTCTGCAAGAAATTTTGATATACTTCTCAAACAATTTTTGCATTTCTTTGCACTTCATTGATATGAGTTTGAGTTCAGGTAATTGGTCAAAGTCGTCATTCTGTTACTATCAAATCAACTTTTTTAACTGTAGGATTATCTATGGGTTTTGTTGCATCTTGCACAAATACACTAAAATACTTATCTTTGCGATAATTTATAGTTTTTGCATCTTCTAGCCATCGTTTTTTATTAGGTTTTATCATAGATATATTTATATCCGATCATACAAAATTATATCACATATGATTAGCCACAAATCCTGTAGTACCAAAACCACAAAAAGGATCATATATAGTAATCCCCCTGCCTTCAGCTTCCCCCTTTATAAGGGGGGTAGGGGGGATAAAATCACGAAGTCATAAATTTATCATAGTCATAGCCAATTTTGTAGGCATCATACCTATTTGCATACCATGACTCGGTTTACCAAAATCCACAACTTCAAAAAATCCAATATCTTGATATCACA
>JAYWGF010000150.1:0-1756 GCA_043778395.1 bacterium
TGGTGTATGATATTTTAGTTGAGATAATAGTATAGAAAAACGATGATCTGTAGCTACAAATACGACCATGCTCTTGAAATGAACATCTAAGCCAATGATAGTTTTGGTCAACGCTATTATGCTCGCAATTGATCATCGAGATGACAAGCTATGAAAAAATGTCAATACATAGTTTTGACAATATAGACTACTGAATGTATAATTTAGTGTATCATTTTACAATATATATATCACCATGGGCGCATTTGAAAAAATAGATAAGCAAGATTTATCAAAACAAACTAAACTTCAACAAAAAAATATTTTGAAAAAACTTGCTAGTGAAGTAAGCATGAGTTGAAAAGAGGTTGACCAAGAGGTATCTTTGCTCAAAAAAGAACTCAAACAAAAAATTAAAACCGATCTTACTGTTTTTTTGAAACAACTTGTCAAAGATGAAAATATGTGAAAATCTGAAGCACTAAAGCTTGTCACAAAATTGCAGGTATTATGACAAAATAAAAATATCTATGATGATGTAATAGATGTAGACATGTGATATAAAACATGAGAAGCGTTTATAAAAATGTTTTGAGATATCTCTCCAGATAATGCTCCAGAATCTACTGCTGATCTAACTAAAAAGCTTTTACAAGAGCCTGGATCTATAGCACAAAAAACTAATGAATCTCAGAATATCACACAATTTAGCATGAATAAGAACTTAATTTTAGCAAGTCTTGATGCAGTTACGATATCTCCTAAGGATTTCTGATTGGTAAGTATTTTAAAATATAATATAATAAAAAATAAAAATGATACTATTTTTGTAGTTGATGGTATAGATAGAAAATCTGAAGATGTATGAGCAATGATGACTAAAATGATGCCATCATGAAGTCTTGTTGGTTTATTCTGATCTCTCAGGTCAATAACTCGAGATCGTCCAGTATTTAATGCGAAAAGGAATACTATTGATCTTTTAGCTTGAGAATTATGAGTGAATATGCCATTATGATCTATTATGAAATATTTCGATTGAAATGTATTAGATACAGAAGGTGTCAAAAAGGAAATTATCTTAGAAATTAAAAAGTGGATGATTCGATATAAGGTGACAAGAAAAGACAGAGAAATATATAAAGAAGCTATTTCATAGTTATTATTCTTCATTGCCAATGATGGTTTTGGCCAACGCTATTACGCTAGCCATTGATTATCGAGATGATAAGCTATGAAAAAATGTCAATACACAATTTTGTTAGGTTTGATCAAAATTGTACAACTATCACACTCAATGCATTATGAAAGGCGTGATGAGCACTTTGAGGTGCATTCGCTGATATAAATGCTGAAAATTCATGGTTTGAAGATGCTACTGATATAAAGCATACAACTAGCGCTTTTTTTACAAGTTGCGATCAAGCAAATATTAAGGTTACTAAAATAGATGCACTAAATTTCGCGAAGTCATGATTCAAAAAACTACCCAAAATGAATATTACCCCAGATCAATTTTTAGATATATTTTATAAGAATCGATTAAATGTAGTTTCTAAATGATGAAATACCTTTGTAAGATTACCCGAAAATTTAATGCAAGCAGTAAAAGATTCTAAACATTCAGTGTGAAGATTTAATTTGAATAATCGAAATGGAAATAAGTAGTACTCAAAATGATAATCCAATAGATAGGGCAGTAGTGCAATACAAAAAATTAAAACAAATGTATAATATTTTTCAAAATCAACAAAATCTGAGTGAAAAGAAAGAAATA
>JAYWGF010000151.1:0-4838 GCA_043778395.1 bacterium
ATAAACTAATAAAAGAATACATAGAACAACAATGACAAAATGAAATTAAATTAGATTAAAAAAGCCCCCAGCTTTAGCTGGATTGGGATGTTTACTAAATTCAGATTGAATTATAATCTGATTTTTTTATATATTTTTTATTGAAATAAGTCAGAATATATATATCTTTACCATAATTTTACGCTTTATATTTTTTGATATTCTTATGAAAAAACTAATTATGTATTGATTTATATTATTTATATTAATTATAATCTGACTCTATAAATATTTAGTTTATGAATTGAAAATATCTCATCCAACTTTACAACCTTATTTGAAATCGAATTATTATTTAGCATTTATAAAATCTTGAAATAATCAAAATTTTATATTTTATCCTTGAGCGTTTGTATCGGCTGATGCATATATGCCTTTAGCATCTTGTTTGTCAGAAAATTGAGTAAATACATATATAGCAAAAATGCCTTTATATTTTGCATTATTTGACACTAAGGCTGCAAATAGAATTATAAAATATTTTTCTTGATCTTTTGATTGAAAAGTGTCAATTTGATGACATTCATTGTGATGAGTTGCAGCTAGTATGTATATTAATTCTAGTACTTGAGCTGACAGACTTATACTATTATGATCTTACTCAAACCAAAAGATTACTTGAGTAAAAATATTATCTTTAATTTGAGAAAACGATTGATTAGTAAATTATGAAAAAGTAATGTTAAATTCTTGATTTTTGGTTGCAAAAGATACAAAATATATATTGATATCTTGAGCTAATCATAGTCAATTTTGACGATACTGACTTCAGAAATGAGATAATCAATCAACTATAAATGCACATAGCCAACTTCGTTTAGTTTGTGATGATATTGCTAACTGGTTGAAAAATACGAAGTAATATATATGATATATTTGACAAAAATCATACATATATATATAATCATAATATTATATCCTAACCAAATATTATGATTAGATTGCTAAGACCTTTATTGATAATAATTATATTTTGATTATTTTTGTTTTGGACCAATATAAAGTATAATTGGACAGCCACTTTATCAACCAAAATTTCAAATTTCAAGACTAATCTAGCCATTTCTAACACTTGAGAAAATAAAAATTTTGCTGTAGTTGAAAAAACTTGAGTATTATTTTCGTGAAAATATGAAGCTACAAATAATATCCAAACTGATATATTATCAAATTTGCAAAAGTCAGTAAGTTGAAATTTGCTTACTGATAATACTTGAAACTTATATACTTGAATTAGTAAAAATCCTGATTTCAATTTTGATTGAAAAATAATAGATATAACTTGACAAAATATTTTTTTGATAAAATTAGTGACAAATTTACCTAAAATCCAAACTTGATCCATTATTCAATTTGCTACTAAAATATCTTGTAAGTTTATTGATCAAACTATAAAAAACTGAGATTATATAATTGCATATCGTCAAAAATATTCCATAAAATGTGATTTTGAAAAAAGATATTGTGATAATGGAAAACTTTATGGTAAATATGTATATGATACTTGTATATATTGACAAATGCCAATTGCTATAGTATTATCAAATCTTAGTTGAAATAAGAATACAAATCCAAGTTTTATATATACATCAGGTGATACAAAATCAATTATCGTCACAAGTATGACTGGTAAAATTAAGTCAGACAATATTACTAATATAAAAAGAAAACTAGTAGATGATTATGATGACGTAAACAAATATATAAATGAATTTGCAAATAATTTTGTAAATGATTGAGTAAACGATTCAGTGAGTAATCGAAATAATAATTGAAATTCTCAAGATGATGAATCTATAAATTCTGGTAATATTAAAGATTTTAGTATCAAAAAATCACTAGAAAATAGACAAAAAAAAGTTGATGAAATTATGAGTGATAATCGCTCACTGCCACCCAAAAAATTGGAAGAATATATAGCTTTGATGAAACCTAAAAATAATGAAACTTGATCTGCTGGTCCATCAATTAGTACTGAATATATATCTCAAAATATACCATCTACTTCACAAAATAAAAAGTCTTGTAAAACTCCACGAGGCACAAATATAAATAATTGACAATTTATCACAGCATATCAAAGCCCATCAACTATATTTCCTAAGATATGTCAATTTGAGACTAGATATTGCGATGATGGTAAACTTTGATGAACTTTTTGATATCAAAATTGTGAATTCTGACAACTTGAATATAATACCAAACTTGATACTACTTCATATTATTTATATTCAGACAATTCTAATATATTTCACCCTAATTATATAGCTAAGCCTATATGAATATGATTTTACTTGATCAATAGTAGTATATGACATCCTACTCCAAATACTCCATGATGCCGAATCAATAATATATATATACCAAATTGAAAAAGTAAGATTTTTTATAAATATACCAATATGAATTGGTCAGAATCTTGTAATTGAATTTATAGAAAATGTGAGTGATGACAATTAGGTTGAGATAGTAGTTATGGATATATATATTGTAGACAAAAAGATCCTATATCTTGCCGAGCGCCATGATACAATACATATATACCCCATGGTAGTAGCAAGATATACTATAACTGAAGCTCTTCTTCATGTAACTACGAATATAGATACTGTAATAATTGAAATTTATGATGATCTTATACAAATATAAACCAGTGTAATTAACTTATTATTTATTATTTATTTATAAAATTTTTTTGATGAAAAGGGTATTATTATATATATTAGCAATATTCTGACTATGATTTTGATTTTTTTGTAATTTTAGTCATGCTGCATGACGAAATATAGTAAAAGACGCAAGATTTACAAATTTAGTGGACAATCTAAGCAAAACAGATAATGTAATCTATGATCCAAAATCCCTAAAAATAGATCCTTGATCGTCTATAGTAGATAGTATTAGGACTATATTTTATCCTGATTTGCTTTGAGATGGATGAATAATATATGATTATATTCGTAATATATGAGTAGGCATTTTGGTTCTTTTCTTGATACTAAATGGTATATATATGATATGGTATGCGGATACAGAAAAAGAATTAGAAAAAACCAAATTAAATTTCTTGTATATATGATTTGGCTCATTTTTGGTATTTGGTGGAGCGTGGTTGTTGTCTTTTTTGAAACTTGGCTCCAATATAGGATGAATTGTAGACTTAACTTCTAGAGTTCAAGAAAGTATATTATTCCAAATTTTGTCATTTTTTAAGGCGGCTGCTTTTTTTGCTGCTATTGTTTTGATAGTATATCATGGTGTACAGATCATTAGATCTTACGAAAAAGAAGACAAGCTCAAAGAAGCAAAAATTTGAATAATAAATGTCCTATCAGCTTTGATATTTATCAAAATAATAGATTATATTTTTTATATAGCTACTCAAGAAAACTTCAAATCTCAAGCAATTGCATTGATAGTAGCTATTAGTAAGGCTTTATGACGATTGATATGAGGATTATCAATATTTTATTTGATATATGCTTGATTTGAGCTTATTACTAGCTCTGGAGACGAGGCAAAATACAAAAATGCCATAAATACGCTTAGAAGTATACTGGTAGTAGGTATTACGATTATGTTATTTTTGCTTATTACATATCAGTTATTTACAGATGTATTCAAGTAAAAATATATATATTATGGATATATTCTGACTTTATGATATTCAGATATATATTTTATCTACTCATATATACATATATATTATTTTTTTGATAAAATAATTTGACAAATAATAAATAATAATTATACTTATGTTATAGATTATTTATCTACCAAATATATATACTATGAACAAACACAAAGTAAAAGAAAAAATAATTGAAGCTGACAAAATTTTATGATGAAGTGGTGAAAATATATCTTTTGGTAATGCCAAAAAATATTTATCTTTGATACTACAAAAGTTTAGCAATGAAGAGAAAGAACTATATAAACAAGATGTAGAAAAATCTGCTGCTACAAAAAGAACAGAGATTGCTACAAAAAGAGAAAACCTATATCAACAATTACAGGCACTATATCCAGAACTTACCACTGAAGAAATAAAAAAATCTGTTGATGATGCTAAAAAACAAAAATTATGAATAGACTCTAAAAATCAATCAGAAAATACTTTTGACCCATTGTATCAAAAAGCTAACCCCAAAGTTAAAATATGACTAAGAAAATTTCTCAAATCTCCAATATTCAAAAACGCTTCACAAGAAACAATAGATAGTTATTTTGCATCATGAATTATATCTATAGTAGGTAATGGTTATCTAAAATTATGAGACTTGATAATAGGCGAAAATGAAGAACAAAGTATAGAAGTTCAAATGGAAAATGCAAAGTGAGAGCAACTTATAGATTTTTTGACCAAAACTTCAGTACATTTTTGATCTATATTTCATAAACCAAACCCAAATTATATCAAAAATCAATTAGATATATCCAAAGATGAATTTATAAAAACTAATAATGAATTTTATAATAAAAATAACTGATCTGATTTATTTAATAGTATATGAAAACTTATAAATAGAAAATATATATGTATGCCGTGTTTTGCTACAAATGATAAATATACTATTGGTTGCAACTTTAGATCTGATGGCAACTCCAGTGTCGGCAGCTGTGACGTCTCCAGCAACATCTGTGCGTCTTCCTAGTTTAGTTGCTACGCCCCTCTTGATATATTATGAGATAGCATGTATATATTTCCGCCAAAGGCGGATTTTTTTTGATTTATTAATTTATAATAGTGTCAGAATATATCACAGATCGGAAGAGCGTCGTGTAGGGAAAGAGTGTAC
>JAYWGF010000152.1:0-4837 GCA_043778395.1 bacterium
GATGAACTAGTACATGGACTTGTGGATGAGCAAATTGATGAAACAATAGTATTAATTGTAATGCAAGTAGAGATTTAGCTCCTGTATGTGGTTCAGCAAACAAGGTATATTCAAATTGATCAACATCTTATTGATCTGATCAGTTTTGTAATGTTTGATCTTCAAATCCAATTATACTGTGATTTCCTAGTGCTGGAAGTTCTACTTGACGGACTTGTTCTTCAGCTAATTGATGAGTTAGTATAAGCTGTACAGCAAGTCAAAATATCATTATCAGTCCAGCATGACTTCCATGATATGTATATTGTTCATTACAATCTAATATTTGTTCGTATATAGGGCTTGTGCAAATTAGTTATTGAATTGATCCAATTTATATCACAAAAATATTTGAACCTACGCCTTGATCAAATCAAGGATGAATCATGTGTAGTGATCTTGCAATGTGATGATCGCCAATTGAGTGACAAAAAACATGTTATGTAAAATCAATTAATTCATACCCAACATATCAGTGTATAAATTGAAACTGGACTACAATCAACGATATCGCTACATCATGCTCATCATCAACACAGCCTGTTGCATATATAGCCGGGTCATGAGTAGCTGATAATACTAAAATTTGTCTCAATACAATAAATACACCGCCAGTAAATAGTGATTGCGGAATGACTCCAACGGTTACAATAAATACTTGTCCAGTTATCAATAGTGTAAAGTTGCAACGAAGAAATGTATGAGACAATGTTCCATGATGTGCAATTAATTGACTAACATGTGCTTCTCGTTTGGTTGGTAGTCAAATTCAGTGATCAAATGATAATGTCAATCGAATTTCATTATATGTATTTACTCAACCATGAGTATGAACACTTGATACTTATAATTTTACTTCTAATAATACTTGATACAAATATATCAGATTCGTTACGTCATCAAACTACTACGATGACCTCGCGACATTACAATTTATCTCTAATTGAGCTAATATATATGGATCTGGAGTAATAAATGGCACATGAACCCCCTTTTGATCAATATGAAATCGATGAGATGTATATGATCTAAATCCTGGTACAAAGTGGTCTGTGTGAAGTAATCCGATTATCAGTAATGTATGACTTGCATTTTCGTGTAATTGATGACCAATTGCCACAACTGCAAAACAATATACCTGTACCAACTGAATATGGAATGCATGAATTGCATGTGATCCTATTGCATCAGTTGGGTGATCTTATAACAATTGAAATATAATTTGTTCACAATCTATTCCACAAGCTCAATGTCTAGGAATTAGTCCACCTTCTTCTATGTGCAATAGTAATAATATACAAGATAACTGAGAAGTATGAGTAGATTGTGGAGGTGGTGGGTGCAGTGCTTGCATAACATCATCTGCAAATAAGCGAAATAATGTGATTTATAGCTATCAAATGATTTATCCTCAAAGTATATCAATTGATGAGTTTAAAAGACTTATCGACGAAGCAAAGAATATTTGATTTGATAGCGTTTTTCTGAATTTTAGTCCTGATTGCTTACCGTCAGATTATTCAAATATTACATACAATCAACAATTCGTATGCGATCGAACAAAGATAGATGCAATGATAAAGTATGTTATTGATACAAAGTGAATGACTCTATTACCAAGATTGCAGATATGATCATGGTGATATTTTGAAGTTTGAGGAATGATAGCAAGATCTGTATTGTGACAAAATGCTTGATTTGATGATATTTGGACTCATGATAATGTCAAAGAATTATTTAAAAAATGGTGAGCGGAAACAAGAAAATACCTGTGGTTTCCAACAACAAGCGAACGACCCTTTAATGATTGAATATTGAGAATAGGTATATGAGATACCATTCACCCAGATCCATGAGTTTCTTGACCATTGATGAATATAGCAACTAAATTTGTGCAAGATTTTGCTATCAGGTATAATTCATATTACCAAAATTGACAAATTATTATTGCATGAGTTACGAATACACATACAAATGAATTTCAAATTTCACCAGGTACCGCTTCTTGTCCAGATGATTGGAATGTGTATAAACAAAGAACTCAGTTTATGAAAAATTTTGCTCAAGAAATCAAAGGTAAGCTAAATTGACGAGATTGGGAAATTGATATGTGATGACCTTTGCAAGCTGGGCATCAATGAAGAAGTAATGGTTTATGATTTTTAGACTATCTTTCACCTGAACGAACAATGATCAAAACAAACTGAACAATGTTATGGGAAAATTGAGTCGCTAAAACTAATGATTATCCTTATAAATCGTTATGACCGTATTTTGATGCATGTCCTAACTGATTTGAAGATAATGGTATATGAACTAATCAATTTGTATCTGATGTGATTTTATCTTCTACATCACTCAATGGTAAAATAGTTTGAGATGAATGGTTTGATGAGTCTTCAAATTTTAATTGATCCTGGTACGATGATGTAGTTGATGGTAGACGTAAACTTAAAAATACTCCAGCGAGTATAAATAAATATGTTGATGTTATTCTTAGAGGTGTCGATAGATGAGTATGATATGTTACTTTTCCAGCATTTGATATATTTGCTTTGCGATGAGCAAATCCAACTGATCCCAGAGTATGAACTTCAGAATGGCCAAATGATAGACATGTTGTACTCAAGGCTATTGTTGATGAAATAAAGCGTAGATGAAAATGGTCTACTCAAGCTCAACCATATCCTAGACAAACCCCACAGTTTTTAAATTCAAGTTTTGATAGAATTTATAGTGTCAAATATGCAAAAGAAAACTGAGTAATGTACTGACCTATCAGAAGATATTATGAAGAAACCAAAACTGCTAATAACTGAATACCTCCAAGAATATTTATCAAATATGATCCAAATGAACAATAGATTTCAAATCAATAAATTATAAAGCTAATTATTTTTACGATAAAATTATAGTTTATTATATATAAATTATGTAATTTATTATATAGGATATAACAAAATAATTAATTATTAATGAATAGGCTAATATCCACGCATAAATTACAAGAATTTCTCCAGTCAAAGTGTTATCCTAATCGCCCAGTATAAAAATATTTGACAAAAAAAATATTTGGATTATACTATATATAGTAAATATTTTACGGCAAAAAAAAATATAAAAACAAAAATATAAAAGTAAAACTTTGAAAAATCAAAACAAAAATAAAAATCACACTATTGAGTCGTGAAAATAACTTTGCCAAAAAGTTTTACTACAAAAAAAGTCAGATTATATAGATAATATATATTCTGACTTTTTATTTATTATATATATTATATATCCTTAAATTTATACAACTCTATACCATTTATGATATTCTCTCATACATCCAAATTGCTAGCATGCACCACTAGTATCCTATCTTCTAGTGTAATGGATCATTTGAATATCATTCTGATAATTTCTTTGCCAGTTTGCTTGATGCTGTGATAATCAAAATTTGGACTAATTCTATATCACCTGATAGCTCGCAAAAGATTTATATATCTATAAGTGGCATCATTTTTGGTAAAAGCAACTATGGGTATATCTGGTCTATAGCTAGATAATTTGGCCGCCGTATATCCATTCTCTGTGTAGCAAATTATAGCTCTAATTCATAATTCGTTTATAGCTCTATATCAAGTGTAAGTGATATAATCATTGATTTTGTAATCTTCATCAATTTTTGCCTTTTCATAATCAATTTTAGCTTTGGCTAGTGATTGGATATTGGTGATATATTGATATATTTCTATGATATAGTCAGTAGGATCTTCCAAAGCAAGTATATCCTGACCTAGTAATATACAGTCAGCTCCATTACGTACATAATTTTCCAAAAAAACTTTCTTGTCGCTTTGTGCATCTATCTCCGATTTATCTACAGCTATAATTATAGGTTTACCATGATAATTAAATTTTTCTACTATTTTTGTAAAATAGCCTTCATGTTCTGTTGTTAATTCTTTGAGTTTTGAGGGTTTGATAATTACGCCATCACATTTTTTGCTAATATCGGCATAATTTTGCAAAAACTCTTCTGTTTGACATTTTGCAAATATTTTTACATGTTTGCCACTATTATCATCCAAAAATTTTCTCAAATCTGCCATATCTTCAGCTGTTTTGACATATGATGCCATGATAGTATTCACATTATTACCTATACCTCGTAACAAATCTCTAGTATCTCTACTATTTACAAAATCTATTTTGGGTATATAATCACCAAAAATAACTCTTTTATTTGGCAAAATATCTCATCCACTTAGGCATTCTACCATACATTGTCATATACTATCTTTTGATTTTACTTGAAGTATTACTTTACTATCAGCAAATAAAATTTGAGTTCATATAGGTATGTCGTCAGTATATATATAATTTATAAAAATCTTAGCATCTTCTTTTTCTAGATAATCACTAAAATCCAAAATCAACTTATCTCAAACTTTATAAGTCAATATATCTACAGCTTTATTTCTGATAATAGGTCACTCTAACTCTAGCAAAATAGTTTTACTACTATCTAGTTTCATAATGGTTTTGATAAATTTATCTTGCGTGTCATCGTAAGCATGGACTAGATTTATTGTGACTGCGTCTATATTATTTACTGCTTTGGTGAGGACGGTTTCCTTGCCTAGGCTTCCTCACATAGGTATCATAAGTTTACAGAAATGAAAATGCTGCATATATATAGTTTGTCAAAAGTGATTAAAAAACTTCACAATAGCTGGTTGCTAATTATAAAGTTTGCTGTAGCAAAAATAATTATATCAATAGTATAGTTATAAATCTCAAAAAAGCAAGC
>JAYWGF010000153.1:0-4820 GCA_043778395.1 bacterium
CTTTTGATATATCTAGTTATATATGTATATCATCTATCATCAATTATTTTATCATTTTCTCTTATATCTATATTACAAGTATTCATTTTTAGTGTTTGAACTGCCCCTGACATTTCATAGACATTTTGATAATCATTATTACTTTCATATATATATACTTTATGATTTGCTATAATTGGATATTTAGTATATTCGTATGCAGAAGAGCCATCTGTGTATTTACGATATACAGATATACAGGCATTTGTATGTATTGGTCATCTAACAACTACCATATATATCTAGTTTTTTATATTTATCTAAAAGGGGTCATATTATGTTTTGTATATCAGAACTACTTTTTTGTCTCATACTTGGCATATATTGTATCATAGAAGTATCTATATCTCTATAATCTACCTTCAAATCTCATTGACTAATTGATTTTACCGCTCCAACTGGTCAGCTATTACATCAAGTATTATCTGCACATCATAATATACAATTTGACTGAGTAAATAATATATCTTGACTTGTATTTAGTACATTATTTGTACGAACATCAGCCGTCAATTTTAGATTACCTTGTCATCAAGCATTATCAAATATAAAGGGTCGTGATATATCTGTTCAAGGTTTAACTCGTAAAGTAATAGTATTATTTGGATTTACTACTCGTAATATATCTCAAATAACTAATCACTGTCATATATATGTATTATGTTGTGGTATAACATAATTATCTATAAATGCTTGCATAGCAACTGTATTTGACAATAAGTCCTGCTGACTACTATCTACTCAATTATGATATACATCTCATCAAGGCATTTGAGCCGTTCAGTTTGTAATATTTGTAGCATTATATCATACTCAATAAGTAGATACAAAGTCAAAATCAAATCAAGTTAGTGTAGTTGTTGCGGTGGTAGATATTCATAAACTTATAAGATTATATTTATTTCATAAACAAGTAATATTTCAATTAAAGTATGTAAATACTCATATATTTAGTGAGTTTAGCTTTGTCAATAAAATTCATACATCACTAAAAGATTGATTGATATTTATAATGTTCGTAAATCAATTATATATATATTTTATACTAGATATATATATTGGTGTAGTTGTTATGTCTGATAATTCTATTTTTAGGTTATAATCACAAGTTTCGGATCAGGTTGTTTTGTCTTTGTTGCTATCTTTGCATAATCTGCATAATTGATTATATAAATCAGATATAATCATAAATATAGCAGTTTTTATATCCTCAGGTAATGGGTCATATCACGCATTATATTTTATAAAATAAGTTCAGAAATTTATATCTCTAAGTATTTGAGATTTATCTATAAATAGTTTTCTGCCCCTAAGCTTATATATTCAAGTAAAAGGCGTAAGTGTTGCTAAAGTATCTCAAGTCTCTACTATGGTATTTGGCTTTATATGATTTAGGTATAAATAATCATCATTACAAGTAGAACCACAAAAGGTGCTTTGACATCAGCCACAGCACTCATCAAATTCTTGTATAATATCGTGCTTTGCCAAACTATCAGTGTCTATAAAATTATTTATATAGCTAGTAGCCATTTTTATAAGCTGTCAAAAAATGTTTGGATTTTGTGACGCAGAATATCATAAATTATCTAATTCTTGTAAAGTTATATATTCTAACATAATATATATATATATATATCTAAAATTCGCCAGCGATATCATAAGCAGCTGTAAGCTTTCAAGAATATACACTATCTAATAAATCCATAAGTTCGTAGCAATCTTGTTTTGTGGACACATTTACTAGACAATAGCTTCATACTCAAATAGTTGTTTTTTTTGAGCTTCTTATTCATCAAATTGGTCTACCATTCCATCATCAATCATATTGAAAATTTAGTCATACTGTTATTGGTTGAGCGGTAGCATTTCTTAAAAATATAGGTAATGATTTTCTTGTTGTAGCTTGAGATTGTCAAGGTCAATTTGCCTCTAAAGTAGCAAAATATACATTTACAAATCATATATCTAAAAGATAAAATAAATAGTCTACATCTTCTCTTGTAAAGCATAAATTTGCTGGAGTAGCTTGATTATTTAGATATGTACTAGGGAATATTGCTCAGACACTATGTCTATCAGGATAAGTTCATCTTGCTTGTACTCTTATTCATTCAAGAGTTTTGCCACTTTGATTTATAAGTTGATAAACACATAAGGCTCTTTTATTTATTGATATAGACATTTTATATATATGTATTTGAATAAAAAGACAAAAGATATTTTACATAATCTTCTGTCTTATAAATTATGATTATTTAGACTCTTTTTTTTTATCTTTTTCAACTGTGGTATCAGGTATTTTTTCAATAACTTCTTTTGGTTCTTTTAGTTTTTCAACTGTAGTGTCAGCATTTTTGAATATTGCTAATTCGTCTTCACTAGATACATCATAAATAGTTGAATTTCAATTTTTATTAGTCACTTTATATTTAGTTGTAGGTATTTGTTCAACTTCAATATTTTTTTCAGCATCTTCTGCATCTATTTTTTCATAACTTAGTCATTGATTTGCATAAAATTCTAATTCTGATTTATGAGTTATATTTACAGTACCAGAAATTACTCAGTTTTTAGATAATTGATACAATTCAGTTTTTGTATTAGTCATTTTTATTAGTATATATATAAATAAAGTATATGCTTTATATAATACAGTAATTATCTACTGGATTATATAGGGCATAAGCCCTATAATACTATGATAAATCTACATTTACCAATGTTGCTACTCATTCAGGCAATGCTATACCAGCACCTCTAAATGTTGCAGTAATTTCGTATGAATCACAATTTGGTAAATACATAACAAAGATTTTCAAGTCTCTTCTTGTTCATCGTATTACTCTATCCTTGTGAATTAAAGCCATACCACCAGTTGTATTTGATGCTAATGTACTTGATACTATACCAGAAGCTAGCATTTTACCAAATCATTTCTTAGCATAATTTACAGTTGTATGTAATGGTATTGCTTGCAAAGTTTCAAGCTGACCTTGATTAAAGGTTCCTTGTATTGCAGGAGTAAGTCAATTTGTATTTTGACTTAGTAAGTATAATCTATAATATACATCAGGCGAAGGAATAAGTAATAGATTTGAATTATCCATACCTAACAATCACAATAACGATCTAGCCTTCATAATATCTACAGAGTCAAGAACTCAAGCATTTACAGTTTTAGTATTTGCCAAAGCAACTTTTCTTATACCATCAGATGACAATAATACATCATTTGTAGGAATTGCCGCACCATTAAAGTTTATATTAGTAGTTCCAACTTGTATATCACCATTTATAAGTATATTATCAATAGTGTCATTATATGCCAATACAAGTTTATCCATAATATACTGCATAATATCTGGTCAACTATCTTCCATTTCACTTTGAGTAACTAGGACTTTAGCACAGAAATTTTTAGCATTTAGAGATACTCTTTGAGTTCAAGCAAGACTTGGAGTACAAGGAGCACAAGCTGCAGAGTCAGTACTTTCAGTTGAAAGATTGAACTGTGGATCAACTCATTCTACTGGTATTACTACACTTGCGGAGCCCATTATTACATTACGAACTTTTGTCCATAGTGGATTTTTTATTCTAGCCATAGTAATTATATAATCTACCATACTAGCAGGCTTTACAAACTCTAATCAACCTCAAATATTACCAGTATTTATAATATCATTTGGAGCTTTGATATTCAAATCTGCAAAATCTTTACTAAATATTTCATTTAGTTTTTTTACTCTATCCTCTTGGGACATTCATTTTAAGTCAATATCAAACATTTTGTATATATATATAGGTTTATAAAATTAGCTATTAGTTTTTAGTAGCCATTACTTCCTCATAAAAGTTTTTTGCGCTAAATACTTTTTCTGATTTTGGTATAATTGCATTTACTCATTTATAATTATTAGCAATACGATTATCTACTTCATCAAATCTAGTTTTTAGTCACATAACAGACTTTATAAGAGCTTCACAAGTTTGATTTACTTCATCATTAAAGGACTTTTGCATTTCAAGTAATTTTTGAGATAATTTATCATCAAAAGATTTCTCTATTTCAGAATATTTATCCAAGAATTTTTGCTCAAGTTCTTTGTTGATTTTTTCAAAAGATTTTTCATCCATTTTATTAGATAATTCGTTTGATTTTTGCTCGCCAATAGTTTTTTCACTATTATCTAAATTTTCATCAGATTTTTCAGGCAATATATCAGTGGCATTATTTCAGCCTTCCGCTTCTACTATAACTTCAGGTATTTCATCTTCATATTCAATCATATCTCAATCAATAATTTCTGCATTTTTTTCAAAAATATTTTTACTATCTCTAATGTATTTATTTAGTGATTTAGTTAGTGTAAATATTGCGTTTGGATTTGCTGGTATTGATACAATTGATACTTCTACTAAATCTAAATCTTTTATAATTCTTGTATATTCACCATTATCTTCCGTATAATCTGCGGCTGATGGTATAAATCATATACTAAATCCATTTAGTATTCAAGCTTCTATAAGTTGAAATACTGATTTTTCTTGTCATTCACCTTTATAATCATTACTAAGCTCCACCTCTATATATAATCATTTACCATCTATTGTTGCGGTCAATGGTTTTCATAATATAATATCGTGCTTATGTTGTAATAATATCACACCAGTTTGTAAAAATCTATTTACAGATGATTTGAAAGCTTCTGGTTCTACTATATCCTCATATCTATCCTCATCATTAGTTGAAGCATATCATTTTAGCTTTATAGTTT
>JAYWGF010000154.1:0-1741 GCA_043778395.1 bacterium
ATATAGAGCTTGCCCAAACGCCGCCTATAATAATCGCGATGATATTTATTTTTGTTGTTAAAAGAATAGTGTAATGAATTGTTTTATCAATTGCGCCATATTGCATTGCGAATAATAGATTAGTAATAACAGAGATGCAAATAATACCTATTAATAATATAGGTGGGTGTATAGCAGATATATAATTATAATGTAGCGGATATATATGTGTTAATTCTATATTATTATATAAATAGTATTTGTGCGTAATATACATAACTGAGATATATATTAGTAATGAATATTTGATGTATTCTGTTGATTTGTATAAACCATCAGATATATAGTTTTTGTATCTTTTCTCTATTTTTAATACTAGGTATAATACTACTATTGCCATAGCTAGAATATCTATGCTTGTTTGTGTGAAAAGAGTACTTAGTTTATATAATATAATATCTGTACCAGTAATAATGTTATCTCGTGTGTTGCCAGCATTGAGCGTAATATTTAATATTCTAGACTGTAAGTATATATATATAAGAATGCTTATTTCAAAAGTAGTAATGCTTCCAAGCATGATTGATAACAATACTCAGATATATATTAATTCCATGCTTTTTTTATTATGTAATAGCATGGTTATTCTAGTACTATTTTGAAGGTGGCTGAGTGGTCAAAAGCAGCAGACTGTAAATCTGTGGCATCTTGCTTCGTAGGTTCAAATCCTATTCTTCCTATATTAACGTACAAAAGAGATGTTATATAATGAAACAATTAAGGTGTAACCTTGTGCATGCATATTATATGGAACAATTATCCGGTGTTTACAATATATCATTCGGTCGTTCTGGCTTTTTATATTTTCCAATATTTAATAGAAACGTTTTGTATTTTAGTCTAGTATATACATTTATAAAAGAATCAAAAAAAAAATACAATATTAATAGGAATGTTTGATTAAATGCACATATTTCTAATAACACATTTCTATTTAGTGTACCTGTTCACTCGAATTGCATATCCTTCTCATAATACATGTTGTTATGTTATATAATAACAAGTTAATGCTTGATAATATATAGTAGTATATAATTTCTATTATAGTTATTGGGGCGAATACGTAGATTAATATAAGGAATAGGTTTCTATTTTTATTACTGTATATGCTTAGCAACCAAAAATGTATATTGAATGCGAGTATATATCTATTTACATATGTGAGCACATCAATATTAGTATCAAATTCTAAGTAATGGTATTCTGCATATTGAGCATATGCAGACTGTGCCACAATGAATGTTCAAATAGTGTGAGTTAATATTATTGATATGGGTGTAAGGCTCACTAACGCACATATTTTAAGAAGTCATAAATTTCTTTCATGTAGGTATAAGCTACATAACGATAATAGATATATATGGTATACACAGATATAGTACGTTACTGTTAATAAGATGTTTGAAGATAATGCGTACGTAACCTGCTTACTTCTTTCAAAAGTAGTATTGATTTCTAAAGAAGGGAAGTAGTAGTCGTTATTATTGTATAAATTAAGATCATCTACATCCATACTTAAATCATATTCATTAAATGATGTTCAAATAACGTCAAATATTTTATGATTCGCTACACTAAGCTTGGATATATGTAGTGTGTCTAGAATAAGTAATAAAATGTTGTCAGTATTTGCAATAGTTACTGACATGGTAGTTAAAATACTAACGATGATGAAAAATATTCTTTGTTTAAAGTTGTTTAT
>JAYWGF010000155.1:0-1681 GCA_043778395.1 bacterium
CTATTTATATAATGTGGATAACGTGTGATTTGTGGATAACTCTATACAACAAATTTCAGTTTATCAACATATCCACATTATATCAACATTAAAAATTCAATATATAAGCTATAATTAAAATATTCACGTTATATTATTACTATTACTATTTTTTATTATATATTAATTATTTATCTATAGGAGAAACATATGTTAAAAAGTTTTTTGTATTTCTTTTACGTTGCTTTGCAAAAACCAAGATTCTCGAGTCAGCTGTTCATACAGGATAACATCACATAAGCGTAATTCATTGATCTTGTGTTCTTTTCGCATACAATTTACTGACATCATGTGGTTTTACTACTTTTTTTTCTGTCACTTCATATTCATATAATTGTCCGCGTCGCACAAGTTTGATGATTTGTCATTTTTCAAGTTTTGGTATTTTCGAAAATATTTCTCAAAATGGATTATGATTTCGTCGATAGTCTGATGTATGTCAAAATAATAATATATTTCATGACTCATTTGGATTTGGCATATTTGGGTATTTTACAACTCATCTTTCCAATTCTTCATGAAAATCTCATTGCTGAATTTTTTCAGGTGTATATCATATAATATCAATCAATGGCGAATCTATTCATTTTGACTCAATGATGATTCTATTATCAGGAGGTAAATAATTAAAAACAAGAGGAAGTGATCTACGCTGAGTTTGTAATATTTCTGTTGTTGTTTGTTTTATATCATTATAAGCTATTTGTTTGATTTGATATTTTTTTGGTACAATAATGTTATTTTTCACAAGTGGGAGTTTTATCGCTTTCTGAGGATTTATATAATCATTCACAGTCATTTTGAAAAATGTAAAATTGATGCCAATAATTCATACTAATCAGCTTATTACCAATGTGATAATAAACATCCCTATTTCTTTCATTCGATAAATTGATTTTTTAGTATGATATGGTATAGTTTTTTGTGGTTCAGGCATAGTAGTATCCAAGCTATATAATTTCATATGTATATCAAAGTAGATATACTGATTATATATCTCAACATTACATACATCAAATTATTAGTATCTTTCTAGTTCTTATTTCTTGACAATTTGACTTAGTCTGACTCGAGCGATATCGCTATCGAGATTTCATGATTTGATATCATATTCGAGATCCAAAAGATTTTTACATATCGTGATATACTGATATATCTCTCATCAAAAACCTCATGTCAATGGTGGATGAGAATGCTTTTTATATGTATCTGATTTCCTCATGATGATTCATCTCACGAGTCGACCCAATCATCATAACAATGGAAATAACTCTTCTTTTGAAATAGCTCTGGGCAATACTCATAACTTCAATGTGCTTGAAGCTCGGTCAAAAGCTTGTTTTTGAGGAGGTGTATATGATAATCAATCAATGATATCTTGGCTGATAGGTCATGGATAGCTTGATATCTTTTGCAATTCAGATTCCAACAACCATAAATCATCGTTTCAATCAAATGTATATGTCGAACCTGGTAGATATGTACTGATAAGCTGAGCTTTTTTTAGTGCTACTTTTGATAGATCTTTTATGTCAGATATTTTTGCAATACTCTTATATAGAGTTGTTCTTGTATCAGGTTTTGGTGAGCAAATAATAAAAATGTGAGGTGATTGCGATAGATGAGGTATGATTGATTCTCG
>JAYWGF010000156.1:0-1679 GCA_043778395.1 bacterium
CGACAAGATGCTGATGATATATCATTTGACTATAGGATGCAAAAACAACTAGAGCAAATGATTTTGGATAAAGATATATGAATCATATGATGAACGCTAGAAGTATTTGATGAAAATGGTATAATATGAGATAGAAAATACTCAAATGATAATGATCAATTACATAAAAGTATATTTCGCTATAGCCCAGTAGCTCAGCCATGATCTATGGTACGCAAAAGTGTATTAGAAAAAATTGGTATATTTGATATATATTATCCACCAGCAGAAGATTTGGATTTATCATTTCGTATATGAATACATTATAAATTTGCAAATCTTGACCAAAAAGTTATAAGATACAGGGAAAATAAAAATAATTCTACTTTTTCTAAACTTACTAGAATGGAAATAGCTACAGTAAGTATAAGACTAAGATATAATTGATGTGGTACATACAAGATGAATTTTGCAGATCATATGTACAATATAATACAATATATATCTATATTTGTGATACCAGCTAAATTTAAGATTTGGTTATTTAATATACTAAGAAAATATATGTAAAATGCGGAAACTTATAAAAAGATTTTTTGAAATAGACTTTGACTTGCTTTATGTCAAAAATGTAAAAATTCTACCACGAGTATATTATTTTATCATTATACATTTTCAACTGCTTGTAAATTCTATTACAAAAAAATATGTATATAGTTTTTTTTGAAATAAAGTATATTCTGACAAATTACTTACAATAAAAACTTTTACTTCTACTATATATGATGTATATTGAGAAACTATAGGTTTATCTATTTTTGATAAAAAAAATCCTATCATAGTAGATATATGAGCAAATATATGACAATTTGCTTTTGCTTGCAAATATCTTTTGCCAAATTGTAAAGTAATATCTTTTGAACCAAATCCAGAAATATACAAATTATTACAAAAAAATTTATCATGATTTGATAATTGCGAAATACATAATATATGACTAGCTGATAGTGATAATATATTGGATTTTTATGTGTCATCAGAATCTTCTGAATGGTGTAGTTTTGTAAAACCTATAGATTGAAACTATACAACTATAAATGTTCCTGTCAAAAGATGAGATAGTGTGCTAAAAAATATAAATATAGATCTTATGAAGATAGATGTAGAATGATTTGAAAAATTGGTGCTTTTGGGATGTGAATCTATACTCAAAAATGTAAAATATATGATCATAGAGTGCAGTATATGAAGAAACTCTAGTGATATTTGATCCAAAGACTTAGTAAGCTATATTATGTCAAATTGATTTGTAATACAAAATATAGGTAGAATATACTGAGAATGATTTGCTCAAAATCAATGAGCTGTAGATATTACTTTCAAAAATATAAATTTATAAAGTCAGAATATATAACAATATATAAAAAAATGAATATATGATATCACATACCATCATTGGATACAATATATGCTTATAGAACTATATATAATGGTTTTAAGAATGCTTTTTTGGATATGTGACATAATTTTTATTCATATACAGCTGATGATAAATTGGATGATTTTTTGGGCAAAAACAAAATAGATATATTTATAACTTCTAGTCATTTTTATTATCAAAAGTTTTTGAATTTGGATATACTAAAAAAATATAGAAATAGATGAATGAAGGTCTTTGTAAAAATTGATTTTTGGAATTC
>JAYWGF010000157.1:0-1678 GCA_043778395.1 bacterium
GAGCTGATCAAAGTACTCATATTTACCAAATTACCAGCCAAATCACGACCAGATATATATACCGTTTGTCAAGACATAGCTACATCAGAAGAGTCTAAAGTCTTGTCAGTATTTTTGTCTATATATATATTACCAGCTAGACTAGATGATAATCACACAAGTCAGAAGTCTCAAGACATATTTGTAGTAATAGATTCCAAAGCATTGGTAACAAAATTTCTAGTTTCAGATATAGTTATCAAACTAACGGCATTTGCACCAGTGATACCATTATCCAAATCATATGTATTGGTCCAGGCAGCAGGTTTAGCTATAGATACTTCATATGTACCAGATTTTAGTCATGTAAATAGATATTTACCCATACTATCTGTTAGTCATGTCATCAAGACCGCACCAGCAGAATTTTTTAGTGTTACCAAAACTCACGGTAAACCATTTTCTCAAGCATCCTGTATACCATTACTATTTGCATCATACCAAACTGTATCTCAGATAGATCCGGCTACAATTATTACAAATACATCATTTGATATTACAGGAAATGACATTTCAGGAACTTTGGCAGAAAACGAATTGGTATATATATTGCCAGAAGAGTTTCATGTAGGCAATAGAGTCAATCACAAAGTTTTGCGTAAGGCTCATGCTACCAAAGCACTAGCAGGCACATTTCGGCGAATAGCAGTAATGCCAGCCAAACATGTAGATGGAGAAGCAAGATTACTACAAGATATCCAAGTGGCAGAAGTATTTGGATTACTTGCTTCATTGATAAGAGTACGTGGATCGGCAGAGGTCACCTCAAAGCCATATTCACCATTTGGAGCTGAGATAGAACTGAGTACATATGAACCACTATAAGCAGTACCAGGTCTACGAGAAGTATTTGGGCCAGAAGTACCGGTCATACTATCATCTCAGTTGTAAGGGAGTATATCCAAAACCTTAGCATCGCTAAAATCTTCTATACCCAAATTGGCATACGATAAGTTGAAGGTAAATGGAGAATCAAGCTGTTTGACTTTATCTACTACGTCTTTTTTGACATCAAAAGATACTCACTTAGCTACAATACTAAATCATGCCACAGCACGAATAGGAATAGTATCATTACCATCTGCATCTACTTCTTTGTCAAGGACTCAGCAATCATTGGCCTGAGTAGGATCACATACATCTATACGAGCTGTATTGACATAATCTCATCTACCAGCATTATTGGAAACCTGTACATCATAATGGATCTTACATGTAGGCTGTCATACTGCAGCTCATGAAATCGTCCATACCAAAGGACTAGCTGTAGGACTTGCAAGACTAACTGTTTGACCAGCAGGACATGCACCAGACCAAGCAAGTAATGTAGTACCACCAGGTAGCTGATCAGTAATCGTCACAGAAGGTAGAGTACCATTTGCAGGTGTATATGCTCATCATACTGCAGGAGATAGTGTAAAGTTTAGGATATCACCAGGATTAGCAATATTAGTCAAACTATTTAGTGATTTAGATAATGAAGCTTTGGCTCAGACGACGGTGACGCGATCTGCGTAATGTACATCTAAAGAATAATTTATATTAGATGGATCGTCGGATATATATGATATATTATTTCGTGAAGATTTATTTGAATTTCATACTGATTCTTTTGAGTAATTTGGAATTTGGCTTCATA
>JAYWGF010000158.1:0-1673 GCA_043778395.1 bacterium
TAAAAGACCATAATGGTCTTTTAAGCACATATATATTTTTTCTTCATAGTTTGTATATATGTGCCTAAAAGATTATATATCTTATTTATATTATAAATACTAAAAAATGAAGAAAATCAGTAGTAATGAAGTAGAGTTGAATTTTTATGGAGATAAACCATATACAAAAACTGTTATTATAAGTCCAATAACAAGGGCTATAAGAAAAAAGGTAAATATAGCAATATTTGGTTGAAAAGAAATAAAGCAAGGTGAGGCTATAAGTATGAATATAGAGAATAACCGAAAATGACAAGATATACTTATAAAAGAAGTTACTTGACTAACACAAAATGAAATTGACGAGCTTGTAGATATAGACTTTACAGAACTTGAAACATATATAAATGAAATAAATAATCCCTTGACAACCACTGCTTGACAAGATTGAAGCAGTGATAAAGTGAAAAAGTCAAAATTGTCCTGAGGAGCTGATGGAGTATGAGTTGATGTTTGAAATGAAGCGAACTAAAAAACAATTATACGAACATAGTGAAAAAGATATACAAATATATTGGCATATACTCAATATGAAAAGAGAGTATGAAGCTGATTTACAATCTGAAAATAAATAATTATGGCGGATCAGAATTTACAAATAAATATCCAAGCCAAAGATTGAGCCAGTAGTGTTATTGCTAATATAGAGAGACAAATTTGAGGTATGACTGATAAAGTAAATAATATGTCGTCTACTATGCAAAAAAGCTCTCAAAGTGTTATATGATGATTAGATAAAATAGCAGACTGATTTGATAAAGCTTGACAATGAGCTGTAAAAACACAGTCTGCTTTTTGAAAATTGTCTTGAATAGCAAATGAATTGTGAATAGCTTGACTAGCTATATGATGAGCTTTTTGACGAGCTTTGAAAATTTCTTGAGACCTTGAAATGACAAGGTCGTGATTTGATGTAATGATAAATAATACCACAAAAGTAAATAAACTAATGACTGATTTGAGTAATTTAGCGGCCGCAACGCCTTTTGAATTTCCAGAATTAGCAGATGCTAGTAAAAAATTATTATCTTATTGAATACCTCTAAAAGATGTAATAAAGGATACTACTATGCTTTGAGATATTTCTTTATGAAATAAAAATAAATTTGACAGTATAGCATTAGCTTATTGACAAGTTGCAAGTAAGGGTCGTCTTATGGGATGAGAACTTATGCAATTTACTAACGCTTGAATACCGCTTATATCTGAATTATGAAAAGTATTATGAAAAACTAGTTGAGAAATTCAAGAGATGTCTACCAGATGAAAAATATGATTTAGTCAAGTAAAAAAAGCACTTGAAAATATGTCATCAGAGGGTTGAATGTTTTTCAAATGAATGGAGAAATGAGCACAAACATTGCCTTGATTATTATCTACATTATCTGATAATGCAAAAACCGTTGCAAGGTCTTTAATGTGAATAAAAACAACTGGAGAAATTATACCCTGAAGTTTTATTGATCAAATAAAAGATGCTACAAAATATTTATGAGATTTATCTATAAAAGTTTCAAAACGAACAGAAGATAATCCTAAGTTATCTTCTACTATTACAAGTGTAGTATTATTAATATGATTATTTGCTTGATGAATTTATACAGCTACAAAAATTGTATGATGAATGACGGTGG
>JAYWGF010000159.1:0-1672 GCA_043778395.1 bacterium
ATTTCTTATCAAGATATATATAGCAAAACCAAAACAGCTAAGCTAAAATCTATAGACGCAAGAATTGCTCAACATGAAATAGATCATCTAGATGGTATACTATATATGGATAGAGCCAAAACTATAAAACCTGCATAAAAAATTTTTGTAGATAAAAAAATAAGTAAGTCAGAATATGTTTTTTATATCTATAATCCAAAACAAAACATGATATATATACTATATTTACATGAAAATAATAGCTAAAAAAAACTATATAAATAAGTTTACATAAATAACTTTTAACTATGTAATTTTGGATAATATATGACTTCAGATAAACTAAAAAACATACTATCAAACGAGCATGATAGACAAAAAAATAGTCTAGAGCTAGTAGCAAGTGAAAATTACGTCAGCAAAAATGTGATGAACGCTTGTGCAAATGTATTTACAAATAAGTACTCGGAGTGATATCCTGGGGCTAGGTATTATGGTTGACAGGAATTCGTAGATCAATTAGAGATATACACACAAGAATTGGCCTTACAGGTATTTTGATTACAATCAGATAAACGATGAGTAAATGTACAGCCGCTCTCTGGATCGGTGGCAAATTTGGCAGTATATGTATGATTACTCAAACCGTGAGCCAAAATTTTGGCTATGTGATTATCTGCTGGCGGACACTTGACTCACTGACATCCGCTAAATGCAAGCGGCAAATTTTATCAAATTATACCTTATTGAGTAGATAAAGACTGATATATAGACTATGATCAAATTGAAAAACTTGCACTAGAACATGAACCTGATTTGATATTAGCTGGATTTTCGGCTTATCCCAGAGATATAAATTGGTCAAGATTTGCAGATATAAGAAATAAGCTTATGCATAAGACTTGAAAATTATCCTACCTGATGGGTGATATTAGTCATATTGCCTGACTTGTGGCATGAGGCAAATGTGGAAATCCATTTGAGTATTTTGATATTATTACTACCACTACTCACAAAACTCTCAGATGACCTAGATGAGCTATGATATATTATCAAAAAAATAATTATGATAGTATGACTTTGAGATGATATATATACAAAGCATGAATCAAAGATACCGACATAGTAGCTTATGTAGAGCATTATTCAAATATAAAAAATAATTCTGATTTTTTGAAGTGAAATTGAAATAAATGGACCAAAGAATTTATTTTGGATTTTATTAATAATAATACTATTATAAAAAACTATATATATATGCTATGACTAGAAAAATCCATCAATCGTGGAGTATTTCCATGAGTGCAATGATGACCATTTGATCATATATTGTATGCAAAAGCTCTTGCACTAGAGGAGATACTAGATCCAAATACCCATCGGTCAGAATATATCAATAATATCATAAAAAATTCTCAAATAATAGCCAATTACCTATCGGATAAGTGACGAAATATAGCTACATGATGAACTGATAATCACATCATACTCGTGGATGTCACTAACAAAAATGGCAAAAGTACATGATTTGCTGGTAAACAAGCAGAAAAAGCATTAGAATCTATATGACTATCCACCAACAAAAATAGCATCCCAAATGATACTCGCAAACCATTGGATCCAAGTGGCATGCGTATAGGCACACCAGCTATTACCAGTAGATGATTTGGTGTTGACGATTGTTTAGAATTAG
>JAYWGF010000160.1:0-1669 GCA_043778395.1 bacterium
ACTTGATTATGAATGAATGGGCTGACGCCCATACAAAAACTGCAAGAATTTCTACAGTCAAAGTGTTACCTTAATTGTGCAATAGAACATAATTTGACATATATATATTTATGATTATAATATATATTATTTTATATTCTGACTTATATTTATGAAGCTAATACAAAAACTAATAAAATACATATATATATCATCTATTATTGTGATTTTATCAATTATAGTTATATCAAAAACTAATGCAGAACCCAGCAAAACTCTAGGCATAAACTGTGATGGTGATAAATTAGTAAACTGAAATTGCACTTTTGATATAAATGCTATGATATGAAAAGAAATAAAACCCTGAGAAGTAAGTTCGCTAAACGACCCAAAACAATTTTTGCAAGATATATTTTTTACTTCTACTATGTTTATAACTGTTTTGGCTAGTTTATGACTGATATATAGTGGTTACAATTATATTATGGCATGAGGAGTAGATGCAAAAAAACTTGATGAAGCACAAAAATGAATAAAATATAGTTTAATTTGAGTTTTGATAGTGATATTTAGTGTTGTGATAGTAAGAGTTATACAATTTATAGCAGCATGAAGGTCGCTATGATTTAGTTAAAATCTTATTGATATATTGATATAAATTTTTATAATTTTGTTGTAAATTTTAGTTTTTACAAAAAATCAATATATCAAAACTATGGAAAAATCTATAAAAAAAGATAAAAATTGGAAAATAAGAATATGAGATTTGATTGTAAAAACTTGAAGTCAGGATATAATTGATCTAAAAAATAAATTTCTTGAAAATGTAAATAATATTACACAAGAATGAATATCTTGCAAAGTAGAAATATGAAGTATAAACAAAGAAGATATTTTAGTAAAAATTATTGATATAAATTGTCAGATGAAAATTGAGTGTGACATTTGTGGAGATAGCTATTTGGCAGATATATATAGTCCAGAATATACATGTATCTTTACGACTGATGAAAAAAGAATTACCCAAAACGACGAGCAAGAATATTATCCAATAACCAATGACATGAGTGTAGATATAGCAGATATAATCAATTTTGCTATAAATTTGGAGTTAACTACAGTAAATCGCTGTAGCAAATGCCAAAAAAATTTTGACAATAGTAATGATGATGAAGAAAGTGACTATGAATCTACTATAAATCATATAAATATAATTTAGCTCTAATGTATATTTTGATGATTTTTGGAAAAAAAATATAAATCGCAAAAACTAAAAAAATCTTTAATCTTTTTGACTAAAAATAATATATATATTTTTTATTCATATTGCAAACATCGCCATCAAAACTAAACTTCGTGCAACAATACCTATAGATAATTGTGAATTTGAAGACAAATTGATTTGTGATATATTTGTAGGATTTATTCACAAAAATAAACTATAAATAAGTACAAAAGATAATATGCCATTGTGCAACATATGATATAATATAGCAAATCATAAGCCAAATCTAACTCTCACAAATCACAAAAATAACCCTACCATCATCTGTGGCAATATTAGTAAAACATATACATACCAAGGTGCTACAAATTTACTAAAATTACTAATATGCACTAATCCAAAAATAATTGCACTCAAATAAAACAATAAACTAAAATACTTTTTGCAAAAATAATATATATATCA
>JAYWGF010000161.1:0-1664 GCA_043778395.1 bacterium
AAACCACCATTCAAGAATGCAGCTGGTGATATCATCTACACACCTGATGCAGATGTCAAACTCGATGGATCAGCTGGTGGTACATGATATATGGTGACTTATCGTATATCTGCAAACTACAATCTATGATCAGCATTTGTCTCTGGTAATGCACTCAACCAAGTATCATATACCCTATCTGATACCTTTGCATATGCTGCATGATACCTGGGTACATGAGCAGTATTTGCTGGATGTAGTGACGCAGGCAACAATATATGATCTATATCATGTCCAGTCGTAGGGACGAGATTATTCTCGTCCGCATATTCTGCACCATCTGGTACAGCTGCTACATTTCCTATATCCATAAATAATATAGACATCACTAAGCCAGTATGAGGTAATCAATTATTTTCTATAGATGTAAAATATTGGATACCAGTCACTGATATCCGTACTGATGGTACACCACTGACCAACCGTAATGATGTAGTATTCTCTTGAGGTAGTATCGTATGACCCAATAGTCAACCTATCAGTGTAGATAATATCACTAATCCTAATGAAGGATTGGGGAATAATGGGATGGATTATCCGATGTTTAGGACGAGTCTTGGTTGATCATTCGCAAGAAAATCATTTTGGTGAAATGGTAATCCATGAGAAGTACCATACCCAAAAATATGAGCTAAAAAAGTGCTTGCTTGAGAAATAATTCCCCTGTGGACTTACTTATATATAAATCAATGAATGCACAACAAAAAATATGCTCGATGCGACAATATTGATACAACTAAGTTTGAATTTCAAGGAGAATATTTTGGAGATAATTGATTAATAAACTATAACTTATATACTGAAAGTTATCCAAAACTATGACTTTTTGACTCTGCGTGGAATAGACAGTATTATTCTACTCCTTTATCTTGATTAGAAACTTTGGAGTATTCTAATAAACCACATACTATCAACACTTCATCTACTAGTCCACAAAGAGATAGTACCTGTGAAGATGATTTAGATAATAATGGTAGTTATGATTGGACTACTAATCCTGATAGTTTAGTATGAGGCAGAGCAAGTGTAACAAAGATTAGATATATCTTTAAATATGATTCAAGTATTTTGAAACAGAACTGATATACTTCAGAAAATATAGTTAATTATCATATTTTTAATTTGAAAGTCAAAGACGGTATAGCTCCTAGTACAAAAATTCCAAACTATATGAATTGGGTTCATGCAAAAGATAATAATCTACCAATTCAGCAAGCAGATCGATATAATATTTGAAGTATTTCAGATAATCCTTCTGACCTAAATTATTCATTGAATACAAATTTCGCTGACCGTGTCACCGTTGTCTGAGCCAAAGCTTGACTTACCAAATCTGTCATCACTCCATCTGGTACGAGTATCATAAATCCAGGGGATAATCTGACTTATATGATCTCTCCTTCTATCAATGGTGACTATACCCCTGCTAATGGTATTGTCCCCGTCACGATTACAGATCAGCTTCCTGCTAGTACATCACTTGTGTCTTGGACATGAGTAAATTGTGGATCTAGTACGATTACTTTGACATCTGCTCCTACCGCCAACCCATTGGTATGGACTATCACATGATCTGTAGGTCAGCCTCTGTGTCAGATCCAGTATGTAGCCAAGGTAGCTGATAG
>JAYWGF010000162.1:0-4597 GCA_043778395.1 bacterium
AAACTATATATCAAATATACAGTAACTACAAAACATAGCAAAGAAGCCAAACCTACAAATATATTATATTTATTTTTTGTTATATAATTTAATATTACGTCGTCCTTTGAGTTATTATTATTTGATAATAAATTTTTGGAAAAACTATCTGAAGGTATAGAAATTTCCGTAAATTGTACAAATTTGATATAATCAGTGGTGACGCGAGTAGTCAGTAAATCTTCAAAAATATCTATCATATTTTTATCTTCTATACCTGCTATATCTGTGATATTTTCCAAGTCTTGGTCGTCTACTATATCTCACAAATTGGTTCATATCAATACCAATTTGTCCAAATTATGCAAATCTCACTCTATAAACTCGCTAAATAAATCTATTTTATGATTTTCTGATTGATTATCAAATGAAAAATATAGCTTCTCGTCTCTATATATCACCAAACTCGTAGATCAAATCAATGACGCCAAATATGTATTATCATAGATAATCTCTATAATTCATCTAATTTCTAATTTGTGTGAATCTTTTACTTTTTGTCCAAAAACACTAAGTTTGCTATTCAAATCTTCTATACCAAATTCAAAATGTTTTATAAATTTTTGATATTCTGACTGAGACCAATTTGGAAAATCGTAATTATTTATCAGATCTGCAAAAAAATCCTGTATTATATCTTTTTGATATTGTACAAATTTATCTCAAACTATATATATATCTGATCTAACCCAAAATCCTTCAGATATATTTTTATGAAAATTTATATAATTGTCCTCAGACAAATACGATTTGCGATAATTTGTAAGTTTCATTTTTGCTATAAATTATAAACATTGATGATTATATATACTAATATTTATTGTATATATGTTTTTCAATACAAATAATAAAATTTATCACATAATACACAAGTACTTATAAAGTCAGAATATATAGCTAATATATATACTTATAAAATATATTACAATAATATATTTGACAAAATATAATTTATGTTTATAATCATAAAAGTAATAAATTTATTTTTCAATTATATATTATGAAGTGATTAGTCAAATTTTTATTGATAATATCAATTATGTGCTATGGATTTTTTTCAAATTCTGAAATATCTGAAGCCCAACAGGTAAAAGTTTGAGATTCGCCAACTGCCATATTGACTACAGTCTACAAAGCAGCCAACAAAGAAAAAACACTTGAGTCATCATTTAATGATCTTGCCAGACCACTAAATATATGAGTATGTGGACCAGAAAATAAAATATGTCTTGCGGTAGAAGCCATCAGAGCAGCCATCAGTCCATACATCAATTTTGCAGTTTTTATAGTATTGTTTATAGCTTTGATTTTGATAATACAAAATTGATTCAAACTCGTAATTTGAGAATGAACTGCCAAAGAAGTAACCGAAACCAAAACCAAAATTTTTAATATAATGTTAGGAATTGTAATCATATCTGGATTTGTGATAATCATAAGAGTTATGATGTCAGTAGTAGTTATGATAACTGGCCAATAGTAGATTATGAGATTTATATTGTATATATTTATGGTGTGATATTATCTATATTATCTGACTTATTTGTATTTTGCAAAATAGAACTAATAACTGATATTACCAAAAAATAATATAACCATATAGCTAATATATTAGCCTTTTCTTCAAATCCGAATATCAATAATACTATTATCAAAGCTAATATTCATAAAGCTATACTAGCCGCTACCCTATTATCTATTTGCCAAATTATACCTCAAGATAATAATATCAAAAATATGCGACTAGTCATATCATCGATAACCCAAAATACAATGACCATAATTATCAAGCTCACTATTAGTCTTAGCGGTTTTTTGGTAATTTTTGGCCAAAAATCTTTTTGATATTCTTCAATTATGATAATAATCATGCAAAAGCAAATCCATGATATAATACCTATAGCTATACCAGCAAATACTAATACTCAAAAATATCAAAACATCAATCACGCAAATCCAGCTAGTCATAGTAAAAATATCCCCAAAAATCTATATTCTTTTGCTGATCAAATGTCTTTTATTGTATCAAAGTATATTTTTTGAAATATATCCATAATTTTTTCTAGAATGTAAATTTGATATATCATATATTTTTGCAAATTTAATTCAAATCAAAAAACCTTGAATCAAAAAGTATAATTGCTATGATATATATATTTTAATCAACCTAATCAAACTTATGACTACTCTTCAGCAACTCATCAATAATATCCAAACACCATCATTAGATAATATCAAAATCGATAAGTCATTTTTTTCTGATACTGATATAAAATATAATCCATCATATTCAAATCCTCAAAATATCAAGTATATATATAGTATATTATCAGATAGTCTGACTAATCTACTTATGGCTAATGATATATGTTTGGATCAAACAAAATCTATACTTGAAATACCTAAGATTGCTTGACCAGATTTTGTAATTAGTATCAAAAATATATATGACCTATCTGGTAAATCTAGACCGCTCCCAGAGCTTGCAACATATATATATGACATCATAATCAAAGAAATACAAAGTCAGAATATATCACTAATATATATACGTGATATACAACTCAAATGAATATATATCAATATGTATACTAGCAACGATTACAAAAATGCAGTTTTGGATCAAATATCACAATTAGGTAAAAATTACGGTAATATATATATACCTGACTTTAGTGATAAAAATATAATTGTAGAGTTTCCTAGCTGTAATACCGCCAAAGCTATGTGAGTACATCATGTACGTGCTATGGTGATAGGTCAAGTTTGGAATAATATTATAGCGAAAACTTGAACAAATATATGCAAGCGAAATTATCTTGGTGATCGAGGCACGCCCTTTGGTAAGTTAATATATAGTATACAGTATCATGCAAAAATATACCCACTTACAAAGGGGGTCGGCGAAGACGGGGGGATAAATACCACTGATATATATATTCAAATAGAATCTCATCCAAATGAAACATTGGGTAATATATATGCAAATTTCAAGTCTATAGAATCTGATAACAAAGAAGATATAGCTAGAAGTTATTTTGCAAGACTCGAGGCTGGAGATACCGATATGGTAGCTTTGTGGAAATACATACGCAACTTGTCACTTGTAGATTTTCAGAATATATTTGATAAATTTGGAGTATATCCTGACTGTAGTTTGGGTGAAAGCTTCACTGGATTATTTGATGAAGAAGTTGTATATGATTTGACAAAAGCTAATTTATTACAAGAAAGTAACGGTGCTCTGATAGTCAAGTTTATTAGACAAGATTGAGAATTAGTACCATTGTATATTTGAGATATAGAACCAGAAAGCAAAGATAGTATGGAAATATTTATTATCAAAAAATCTGATGGTAGCACAAATTATGCAACTCGCGACTTATGACTTATGAAATTTAGAGGTCAAAGTCAGGTAGATAAAATATATATATGTACAGATAATGGACAAAGTCTACATCTCAAGCTAATCAATATTCTGGCGGTTAGATTATGATATATATGAGAAGATACATTTGTGCATATACCATTCTGATTACTTCTATCTGGAGGTGAAAAAATGTCTACTAGATGAGGTAAACTATTTCGTCTAGAAGATTTGATAAGCGAGATAGAAGATAAAGTCAAAACTGATTTGAAATGAGTCACTGACACAGAAGCAGAAAAATTGGCTATAGCTGCAATAATATATAATGATATCAAATGAGATATAAATAAAGACCTAAATTTTGACATCAAGACAATTACAAATCTTAGCTGAGATAGCGGTATATATCTGAAGTGAACGATGGGCAGATTATATTGACTCAAAGAAAAAATTTGAGCTTTTGATCAAACAGAACAAGATTCTAATAATTTATCAGAGACACTAAAGTCAGAATATATAAATAATATAAATAAGCATACGTCAATAGTTTTTGAAAATGATAAAGCGATTTCTGATATTATAGTCAAATTATCATATATATCACAAGTATATTCTGACTCTATAGCTTTGGTCAAGCCACATATAATAGTGCAATATATATTATCACTTTGTGCAGATATAAACAGCTGGTACAATAACTGACCAAAAATCCTTGAGTTATCATTAGAAGAACAAAAAGTTTATAGCTATATACTACACAATGTATATATATGTTTAGAGAATTTATTTGATACTATACAGATAAAATCGGAGTAATATTTTTTATTTTTTATATGATAAATTATGGAAATAGTCTGAACTCCTAGTATGCAACCAACAAACAATCTCTTAAAAGAACTAATAGGTACTAAATTTATAAAAAATATAATTATTGCATCATTACTATTATGAATATCAGCAAATATAATACAAATATATGAATTTATAAAAAAATAATGGTAAGATTTTCACTTGAAATATATATATCTTTTGGTATATATAAATATCGTAAATGATGTATATTATTTTAATATGAGCACTGCTAATGCACGATAAAGTCAGACTATTTATTTTTTATGTATAAATAAACTAAAATGAAAACAACAATCAAAACATCAAAACTAGCTGAGATTTTGGATATATGTAGTAGAT
>JAYWGF010000163.1:0-1654 GCA_043778395.1 bacterium
ATTGATTTTTGGTATAGATATATTGCAATCATTTGGTCAAAAATCTTGCATTTGTTTATTAAAAACTACTATACTATCATATATATTTTGTATATTATCACAGTTATCAAATCCACTCATATATATATTTTTGTAAATTTCATATTGTTGATATTGTCTATTTATACTTTTTACCTTATTTTTCATAATTTGGATTTGTGTTTTGCAATTTGGATTTTGGTTTGAGTCTAGTCAAGTGGTGCTGATATTATCAGAAGTTAGCTTATCTAGTTTATTTATCATATCTATACAATTTGACACTTGGTGGAGTTTTTTGAGAGAATCGGATTGATCCATCAATCATAGCAATTTTTCTTTTATAGTTTTGCTATATGTATTATTTGATAAATTAGTGATTTGATCTTGCAATATTTGGATTTGAGATTCAGAAAATTGCTGCGGGTTGAAGTTATTATAACCAGAAAGTATATTGTTATATTTGGCTATAGAATTACTATCGGTATAAAGTAAATCATATCTTTGTGTACCGGTAAATTTTACAATTATAAAAATCAACATCAATGATATTATTATAGTGAGGATTTTACTAAATTGCATGATATTATTATGGTGAGGATTTGAAGTCAGATTATATTTTATATCACAAAAATATTCTGACTCAATAATAAAAAACAGACTAAAGTCTGCTATACATTTATAGTTCTGGTCACATATTTGTAATTTACATCATCACGATCCAAAAACACTATAGGTTTTTCTGGAGTGACTATACCTATCGACAAGTCATTACTATCTATAAATTTTACCAAATCAGTAATACTTTTGCCATTTAGTCAGATTTTGTAATTTGGTCATGTCTGCTGTGCGGGTACATTTATGATAGCTTCGCCGCTATCCATCTCACCAGAACCAAATATAACCTGATCACCTACAAAATCCATAGATATAAAGTTGTTAGTTTCTTTGGTAAGTATATTTATTTTTTTGATAGCTTTGTCGGTTGCTGTTTTATTTAGGATTATATTTGTAGTAAAACTGGTCGGCATGATATTTTCATTTTCATACTCAGGAAAATTTCACTGTATCAATAAAGACACCAAGTTTATCTTGATATTTTCTGATTCATAAAATACAGATACCAGATTATCGCTAGATCTTATATTTATACTTTCTCATCAAATCATATTTATATAATCCAAAACTTTTTTTACTTCTCAAATATTGCTTTTGGGAATTATCAAACTAAAATCTTTTGCATCACCAAAATATGGTATCTTATATTCCGCCAAACGCAAACCATCCGTTCATACAAAAACCAATTTTTTGTCATTTCAATATGTTTTGATACGAAATAATAGCCCCGTCAATACTGGCGAGAAGTTTTTTTCATTTATTGCAAAGTCTACCTTACCTAGTCATTTTACCAATTGTGCTGTATCTACAGATATAGTAGTTTCATTTTGCACTGTAGGCAATCACAAATAATCATTTCCACTGAGTCAATTAAATTTTACATTATCGGTAGATGATTTTATAGACATAGTATTTTTGCTTGTATCTACTATTATCATAATATCTTCGTCTTCTATTGTCTTGACATATGCTGTAAGCTTGGCTGCATTGATAGTGATATGTCATTCTGTGTCTATATTTG
>JAYWGF010000164.1:0-4566 GCA_043778395.1 bacterium
TCTAAATACCATTATTATATATATCCCATTACTTTGCAACTTCGTTGCACCGTGTCCAGCTAAAGCTGGGGGTTTTAAACCCACTACGTGGAAATAAAAGATAATAGGATGGTAGAAGTCCCAAACCACAAAGAACTTAAACCTTGAACTGCTCATAATATTATTAAGAAAATTTGAGAAATCACAAATATAAACCCTAAAGATATAATAAATAACTACAATATTAAGTTGTAGTTTTTTGATAGATAATATATATATCATACATATATTCTGACCTACTCAAGACGAGTAAACTTTACTATTTGCTTCTTAGCTTAGTCCTATCAATATGTCTTTGATCTGGATGTCTACGAGGTATTGGTATATTATATTTACGATAAAATGCTAACTCTTGTTGTATAATGCGAAATGGTTTACCAGATACTTCACAAATAATAGCAGTTTGAAGTATAGTATCGTCTACTTCAGATATATTATCAGGTAAATCTGCACCATTAATTTTTTTGTCTACTTGTGGTATAGGTGCTTCATAGTTAGACCATTTGTATCAACAAGATTTCAGAAGATATTGGAAGATTTTGATTTTCATATATTTTATCTTCTGAAATCTTATTACAATCTTCTGAAATCACACTATAATATTCCATAGCTACTGTTTCATTATAAGCAAATGGACTAAGTGATGGATGAAAAAATTCTCACCGCTCGCCATTAGACTGCATATGTGTAATGATTTTAGCCACTAAGCCAAAATACTCTGATTCTGTATATTGTTTATTGAAAATACAGTATTGCTTATTGCGAAGTCATATACATCCAAAACAGTTTTGACAAGAAAAACATAAATCAGAATAATTAATATATGAAGATTCTCGACAATATATAGTAAATAGATTATTATATGATAAATCAGGAATCATAGACTCATAGCAAAAAGAGCATTTCCATCACTGAGTATCATATGAATTTGAAACTTCATCACAATTAGTACAATATTTCAAATCATTAGAATTTATAATATAATTTCAAATTACATTTTTAGAATTTATAATTCAATTTCAAATAGATGATTCTGAAGATTTTTGATTTATATATATATTATTTTTTACTAAATTATTATATTTTAAAATAGATTCATTTTTGTAATTTATGTCATTGAAAAATCTATCTGTAAATTTATTATATTCTAATTCCGAATATATTGCGTTAAGAAAGATAAACTTTTGATTTACTAATCATATTGATAAAAAACAATTTTCACATCAAGTAAGATTTTCTGAAAAATAACAATTATTTGAATTGCTACAAGTTTTTACATAAAAGCAATTATATATATTATCAGAATCGGTTGACTGGTAGCAGCTTTTTGAGCTTCAAGTCACTTGAGAGCAGTCAATTAAGTCTTTTCAAAATCAACACTTATTGCAATAAAAGCATCACTCCGCATCTCACATCTCAAAACACATATAACAATCTTTTCAATATCAAAAATCATTAGTATAGCTACAATTTTGACTTATCGTTCAATCATCATTTACCAAACTCATTCTAGGTACTTCTTTCATCAAATCACCAAACTGCTCAGTAAATGATTTACTAAAATCAAAATCTCTAGCATAAGTCATAGGATCTCGGTCATCAGATCGTCGTACTTTTTGATCATATACTTTATATGGTTTATCTGGACTATATATACTTATGATATCTTTACCAGTTGCATCACATTTACGACGATATAGTTTTCTTTCATTTCTGAAGCTAAGTCTTCTTTGCTGACGGCAGTCTGGACAGAGCGTAGGTGTAGGGATTTGAAATTTTTGTCAGTTGATTTTTGGTGATATCTTATCATAAAACTCTATATCTCTATCTGTAATATCAAAAGATTTATTGCAGTGCCTACAGTTTTTGGTTTGGATTATTTTTTCTTCTTGCATTTTTTTATTTTTTTATTATATATATAAATATGTTTTATTTGCTATCATGATCTATGTTAAAGATGTTATTGGAAGTTTCTAAGCCAAAAATAGATTTTTTTGTAGAAGATGGAGTTTATTGATTTTCTTATCAAGACGAGAATTGATTGGCTGTTACAGAAGGAAGAACAATCGAGGAGTTTTTGTATAATATAAGAGAGTGCTTGGAATGTCATTTTGGCGATGATTGATTTGACTTTAGTAAATTACAAATACCCTATACTTTATTTCAAAATAATCTAAAATATAATTCTCATGCCATTAAGTTACAAACTTGCTAAAAAAATATTGAATGATATGCAGATTCCTAAAATAAATCAAGTTGGTAGTCATGAGCAATATGGATTGTGAACATATAAAATAACATTACCAAAGCATAAAGAACTCACCAAAAATACAGCTAAATCATTTATAGATCAAATATCTATAGTCAAAAATCTGTCCTCCAAAGATATAATAGCTAACTACAATATCAAATTGTAGTTTTTTATTTATATTGTCAGAATTGTCTGACATCATTGATATAGCAAAAATTGATTGAATGTCAAATCAAAATATATATGTATTGTGCAATATACTGCACCACAGTTTTTATTTTTTTGTATATAGATATGCTTGATAAATTTTTATCTGAATGTAGTATGAATGCAAAGGAAATAGAATTATATAAAATATGTACAAAACTATGAAAATCTACTGCAGCCAATATTGCAGATATAGCCTCTCGTGAACGTACTAGCACATACAAAATGCTCACAAATATGGCCAATAATTGATTTTTGTACACTCAAAAAGATAAAAATACTACATATTTTTTGGCTATGTCTATATCTACCCTCAAAGATATATTTGATCAAAAAAGTCAGAATATATCACTAATATCACAAAGCTATAGTCTAGTAACAAATGAGTATAATCAGCTAAAATCTCCCTATAATCATGAAACTACCATAAATATATACGAGTGAATTAGCGGTATTAGGAAGACTTTTGATATTATTAGCGATAAAATGATAAAAGATAATTTATTGATAGTAAGGTGCATAGCTTCACAAACTTTTGATAATATGATAAATAATAATTTGCAGATATCAAAAATATATTCTGACTTTCTTGTCAAATTGCAAGATCACAAAAAAGTCATACATAGCTATCTATGACAGTGAATATCTATCATGGAATCAATCTTATTTACAAAATCTTACAAAGATATATCAAATTTACCAAATGCTAATAATAGTCCAGCTATATATATCCTTAGTGACAATATATTTATGATAATATATTCCAAATCACCCAAAATAATACATATTACTAGTCAAGAATTTGCAAGCTTATTCAATTTTATTATAGAAAAATTGTAAATTATTTATCAATTGAAAATAAAGTCAGAATATATATTATCTAGTAAATAAAAATTTAATTTGTTTTTGTAATAAAATATATGTCTTATACACTCAAAGAAGTCAAAGAGGTTAGTTTTACAAGAGAATTTGCTTGAAAAAATATAACATTTATGTCTGGGAAATTGGCTCCACAGGCAGATGGTGCAGTCAGAATAATATATCAAAATACAGAAATATTGGTCACTTGTGTGATGAATCGTAATCCAGATACCGAAAAGGACTTTTTGCCTTTGACTATAGATTTTCGTGATGGATATTATGCAGCTGGTAAAATATGAGGCGGTCCTTACCGCAAAAGAGAATGAAGACCAACGGAGATGTCTACACTTTATGGACGTATAGTGGATCGTACACTTAGACCTATGTTTCCAAAATGACTCATAAATGATATAGTGATTTCTATCACACCTATATCTTATGATAGAATCAATGATATGGCGACATTGGCAATAATAGGTGGATCTTTGGCTATTATGATGGCTGGGATACCATTTGATTGACCAGTAAGCGGCGTAAGAGTATGATATAAAGAAGGCTCTATGATAGATAATCCAAGCTTTAGCGAATTTGAAAATAATGGTCTAAATCTCTTAGTAAGTGGTAAAAAATGAAGTATAAATATGATAGAAATGGACGGAAAGGAAATAATAGAATCCGAAATAGAAAAATCATTGGTCATGGCTCAATCGCAAATTGATAAGCTTTGTGACTTGCAGTTAGAATTTTTGGAAATATTAGCTCAGTAATTTTTTGTTAAAACTATATATTAATTGCGATATTTACTATTCTCAACATCATGTTTCATCATATACTAGAATATATAAATCCTGATTTTATAATCAAAGCATTTGGTGTAATATGAGTTTTGGTAGCTATATTTGCAGAAACATGAGTATTATTGGGTATATTGTTTCCGTGAGATTCACTTTTATTTTTGAGTGGAGTGTTGGTTAGTAATCATTTTCTGTCTGTAAATATATATATTTTTATATTACTTTGTATATTCGCTAGTGTATTATGAAATCAAGTATGATACTTTACCTGACAAAAATTGTGAAATAATATATACAAAATTCCAGAAAATTTTATTTTCAAAAAATCATATCTTGATGAAGCAAAAAAATTTTATGATAAATATGGTAAAATGGCGATTATATTCTGAAGATTTGTGCCTATAGTAAGAACTT
>JAYWGF010000165.1:0-1641 GCA_043778395.1 bacterium
GCTTTCTGTCATATCTGGCATGATAGAAAATGTAGTATTCTTTTCTGAAAGATTGTTTTGTATTTTTGCTTTTTCAAATGCAACTTTTCAAGCGCTATCATTATCTAATAAAACATGATAATTGCATATATTAGTTTCTAACAAACTTAATTTATATGACAAATTACCTGTTCCTGATGTGTGATCAATTGCAAATGTATTTGCATCCATAGCTTTATTTATTATTGTACTTTTATTTTTAAAAATTGCAGATAAAGCTGTTTTATCTTCTAATCATTCAACAACCAGTACGTGTGAAGCATTTGTAAGGTTATCGGCTTGTTGTATTCACAAAATATCCCTAATATCTTTTATATTTTTTGCTGATTCTGCATGTCAGCTATCAACAATAATATTGGATGATATTTTTTGTTTATCAACAAATAATCAATTATGAGTTGAAATAACAACTTGATTATTTTCTCTCAATGAATATATAGCTTCTTTGAGAGGACGGATAGCTCATGGATGTAGATGAGATTCTGGTTCTTCGATAGCTATCAACGAAAATCTATTGTCTTTTTTAGAATCTTTCAAAAGAGATAAGGCTACCAAACTTTTTACTCAGTCTCATTTGTATTCCAATTTTGTTTTAGTTCAATCATCAATGAAAAGCTCAGGTCTATATCTTGTAGACATGCGAATATTATCTTCAGAAACAATTGTTTGAACAGATTTTATGTTTGGCAAAAGACTAGAAATAGAATTTTTAACAAGTGTTGATATATTATCCAAAATAGGTTGTTGTAATTTCTTAATTTCTGATATTGCTAAAATAAAAGATAAGTCATTTTCAATTTGAGATAATTGATCTGATATCATTTCAGAAATAATAGACATTGCATCTTCTTCTGTTCTAACAGCTGGAATATATGTAAATTTTATTTGACCAGCAACATATGCGATTATTTGGACTTTTTTACTATCCAAAATTGGCGATCATTTTCATTTTTTGATGATTCTAAAATTAGGATCAGTATTTTCTTTATTAAATATAATTTCTATTGGCAATATTCAATTTAATAAACTCTTTAAGTGTTTATGAAGAGATACAATCTCTTCATAAACACTTAAAGAGTTTATGAAGAGATACAATCTCTTCATCAGAAAATTCAAACACTAATTTAAAAATAGTTTCTTTGTCTGTCTTTTTTTTTGTTTTTTTATTTTGCAAAGATATCGGAAAATCTCTTTCCCACTTATAAGAATCTCTTTCTCTCTTATATTGACCATTCCCAAATCTATATGGAAGGCTTGATATTCATCATGTTAATGCCTTCATTGCTATACTTAAGGCTGTCAATATATTAGATTTTCCTTCATTATTTTTTCCAACCAATATAGAGATATCATTGATTGGTATGTCGTGAGCTTTAATAATACTTCTAAAATTAGTAATCGAAAAGCTGTTAAGTTTCATAAGTATTATAAAAATATAAAATATAAGTAAGCATATAGCAAATTACCAGATATAATCAAGTCAGATTTTTACTCTCTCATTTTTCCATCAGATGATTCTAATTTCAGTTGTCGACAAATTGTCGATAACTCAATTCACTCCTCATCGGTAACTCTTTTTTTGATTCTGTACCAATAATCTTT
>JAYWGF010000166.1:0-1641 GCA_043778395.1 bacterium
CAAATACAAATCCAACCTCAAGCCGGTGTAAAACTTAGCAAAATAGAATCACTCAAAGATGACTTATTGCTAGCACTCAAAACTAAAACTATAAGAATAATAGCACCGATTGCATGAACTGATTTGGTGGGTATAGAAATCGCAAATCCTTCGCCAAGTATTGTGCATTTGGCTGATATAATTGAGTCAGATAATTTCGTGGCTAAATTATCAGATAATATGACTAATTTGCCTATAGGTAAGGCGATAGATGGAAGTACATTGATAAAATCATTTGAGTCTATGCCGCATTTGCTTGTGGCTGGAGCTACTGGTATGGGTAAATCTGTGACTGTAAACGGTTTTATATTATCACTTATATACCAAAATAATCCACAAGAACTAAGATTTATCATGATAGATCCAAAGCAAGTAGAAATGGAATTGTATAGTGGTATACCTCATTTGCTAGCGCCTATAGTCACAGATAGCGAAAAAGCCCTAAAAGCTCTAAAGCGATGTGTAGATGAAATGGAAATGCGTTATACAATTCTCAAAAATCATAGAGTCAAAAATATATATGAATATAATGAGCTAGTATCAAAAGAAGAAAAAATGTCTCGCATAGTAATAGTGATAGATGAATTGGCTGACTTGATGCTTAGTAGTAAACTTCGTAAAGATGTAGAAATAGCTATTACTCGCATTGCACAAAAGGCTCGTGCTATAGGTATGCACTTGCTTATAGCTACACAAAGACCTCAAGTAAATGTGATTACAGGTATCATCAAAGCAAATATACCTGCAAGGATTTCACTTGGAGTGATAAGCTGGATCGATAGTAGGACTATATTAGATACAAAATGAGCCGAAGATTTGATGAGTAAGTGAGATTTATTGTATATAGATCCTGCAAATCGTCAACCTATCAGAGTGCAATCACCATTTATATCTACAAGTGATACAGAAAAAATTATCAAAATGATAAAATCCAAATATCTCAAATGAATTGACGAAAGATCTATATATGACCAAGAATTACTCGCTATATTGGAATCTAATAAATGAGAAAATACTGCTAATGGTAGCCTATTTGCCAATAATACCGCATCAGACGATGACGATGAACTTATAAGTCAGGCTATGCAGCTAATATCTGGCCTAAGAACTGCAAGTACTACTATGCTACAGCGCAAATTACAGATATGATTTGCTAGAGCAGGGCGTATTATGGATGATCTAGAAAGAAGGGGGATTGTCTGACCTCAAGAAGCTGGAGGTAAGCCTAGACAAGTATTGATGTAAAAAACTACTTGACAAAATTATAAATATATACATACATCTTGTATAGATATTTTTTATATCGTAAATATATATATCATGAAAATCAAAAATTCAGAAGTAAAAACTTCTCAAGAATCTCAAAAAAAATACTAAAAAGTTATTTGGCTAGGTGATGAGCTATATTGGCTATTTTATGAACTTTGGCTGCTTGTGATCTTGATAAAAACAATCTTAGTGATCAAACTGCCGTAGGTCAGAAAATATTATGAAGTTTTGACTCAAATTGTAATAATTGCAGCAATTAAGGTAACACATTTGATAAAAAAAGATTATAGAATAAAATTATAGAGCCGCTAGGCGAAATAATGTTTATTCTAT
>JAYWGF010000167.1:0-15899 GCA_043778395.1 bacterium
AGATGATATATATTGTACATTTGGAGGTAATATATCTACTACTCTGATATCATTTCTAGCTAAACCAGACAAGCTATATTTGATGTTATAGTTTATCAAGCTTCAAGAAGAAGTATTAAATCAATCATTAGTTTTTACTATAGATAAATCATACAATTCATTTGCAGCTTGGCCAGAATTATTTGTACAATTTGCTTCATTTGAATTACAGCAAGAACTATTTCCAATTTCACAAATTGATGCATTATTGATAAATTTGTAAGATGCAGGAATGGTTTGGACTTTGGCGATAATATTGTATGTTCATCAAGTAGTACCTACAAGATCTGGCATAGTCCACGAAACCGTACGACTAGCAGCATCATATACTCATCAATTTGTAGAAGAAACATAAGATAAATCAGAAGGTAAAGTATCAGTTATAGTATAGTTTCTTGCGGTAGGTAATCAGGTTTTATTCCAAGAAAGAGAGTAAGTCAGATTATCTCATATATATGTATAATAATGATCAACAGATTTTTTGATAGAAAGGTCAAATACAGATGGACATTGATATACTTCAGCAGAAGACGTATGGTTTGATAAATTTGTATCTTGTCATACATAACTCGTAATAGATCAAGAATTAGTAATCAATCAGCAAGTAGGTAATGGATCCACTACTACAGGTATAGTAAGAATCGCAAAATCTCAATTTGATAATGTAGTACCTGACCGGGTAATAGTACGATTACTAGAATCATATGCAGCATATCCAGCCAAACTAGAACTAGATCAATCTATACCCACAGTAGTCAAATCACCACTTATAGTAAATCAAACAGGTAAAATATCTTTTACAGTTATATTACTAGCTAATTGACCAGATATATTTTTTACTACCAATTCAAAATATAATTGGCTTCATCCTTGTATTCAAGTTAAAGATTTTTGAAGTGGCTGACCACTAGCATGTACATATTTCTCCAAGCTAATATCAAATTTATTGAAACTAGGATCATACAATATATTAGTTTCAACTTGATTTGTAGCTGCAGCCCTTAGTTCATTACTAACTACGGCTGCTACATTTATTATTGTATCAGAAAATATATTATCTATATTTTGTACTTGAAATCAAATTGTATTCCTTTCATTTATATCTACATCTTTTACATTGAATGCAATTCGCTTTACTTCCGATGGAGATATACCTGTAGGTAAAGTCCACACTCCATTATTATTTACTCATAATACAAAGTTATTGTAAGAAGATCAACTATTTGATATAGTATTTGCTATATCTTTTGGTACTGCGGATGAGGATATATTTGATCATATACTAAAATATACTTCACATCATATACAGTTGTAGCTTTGAGTTCACAATATAGCAAAATTAGCAAATGCCTGCATTGATCCAGCGGTGTAAGCCTCTGTAAACATAGTACCTGCTGCTATATTATCTACTATCCAAGTATCTTTTGCTGTTTTAGTACCTATATTTGCCAAATCTATAGCATAAGTAATACTACCATCAATAGTTATAGCACCAGTTGACACAAATTTTGCACCAGATAAGGTTGGAGATGTGTATACTGACTTTAGTGTAATAGACTTGCTTACACTTCAGCTTTGCTTATTACATTCTCCATCATATACATAATCTCATGTTATCAACACAGGAGTATTATCATTAAATCCTGCGGGATAAGATATATTTATACTTGGTGATAAGGAAGTATTTGCAGATATATTTCATAAAGATAGTATTATCTGACTTGGGGTCTGCGACACTATAGTACCTACAGATGGATTTACACTGACATTTGGATATACTGGACTACCATTTATATTCACACTACCTATAGATATAGTAAGATTTATATTTGACATAGTAGCTCAGCTTCAGTTTTTTATACCAAATACATAATTACCAGTCTGAATTACATTTAGTGAATCAATTCATGATATAATTACTGAATTTGGAGAAAAAGTTCAACCATTTCCTACTATTTGAACTTTTGATGAAGCTCCATTTGTAATAGTTAACTGATTATCCCAAGAAGCAATAGAAACAGTTCAATTTCATCAATCTATTCATCATCAATTTACTAATCAACCAACCTCTCATGGCTGATAAGCAAAATCTTGATCTCTATTTTGAGTAGTATTACTACGATAATCATAAAATAATCTTGAACTACTAGTAAGTATAGGACTATTACTTCCACATGTATATTTATTTCTAGGTTTTACTATTATTTGCATATCTACTGGTGATCCATATTTACATATAGTAGAGTTTGGATCTCTCACAGTACCATCTTCAACATTTTCTATACATTTTACATACATTCATACCCAACGACTACCAGCAGTAATAGACGTAGTCCAGTTACTTCATATACTAGTAGGCAAAGCTCAACTAAGTGAGCTAGCTGGTATACTATAGCTAGGATATGTATTTAGGATAGATCATGGACTGGAACTATAAAAAAATTTATAGTCACCAAAGTCAGGATATCTACCATTGTAAAAAAAGTTATCATCACTTCATGTAGAAATTGGTCAATATCCTACAGAGGGATTTCGTGATCAATTACCAATACCATTACGTAGTATCATATATCAATTAGTATATGTACTATTGGTCCATCTAGGTCAATATGGTGGTTGAGGAGTAATAATAAATCCACCAGCTTGTACAGTTCTACTATGAATCATTCGATATGATCACTGTATCACATCTACTATTTCAAATTCATCAGGTATTTGAGTAATCAACATATTATTACCAAGAGAATTATTTGTAGCTTGGTAATATAATCTTACACCAAATACACCGTAGTAGTCAGATCAAATATGAGCAATAGATGAAGAAAATTCTCAACCATACAGATTACTAAAACTACCAAAATTTTGTGTAATATACATAGCTCTTCCGGGTTGTGATGGAGAATTATTTGGAGTATTACCACTTACTATATTTAGTGGATATGTATAGTTTAGCGGAGATATATTATCTCAAGAAAAAGTCATAACTATATCCATTTTGGTATTTGCTACATTACAATCATTATAGTTTACAGTCCAACTACCTATATCATTTTTTGAAGTTGGGATATTACCGATTATATTTTTTACTGCACTAGTTCACACCCGAGAAAATCAAGAAGGTAAAACTACTCTACTCTTACTAGCATTACTATCGGTATCTCCACAAGTAGACTGTAAATTAGCAAATACTCCAGAAAAATCTATAGTAAGTGACGGATTGAATATATCTTCTGTTGCTGTCTGATTTTTGCGACCATTTGCTGCATCATAATAATAGGTAATAATTTTGGGATTACTTGCAGCTCACAACTGTATTTCTGATCATGCATCATATCATCATTGCATATATTGATGAAGATTGGTGTATGGAGGATTATTATTATTTAGTTCAGCTAAAGGACTACTAATAATAGTAGTTATAACCGTATTTGTATCTATAATACTTGAATTTGTAGCTTGTGATACTTTGATCGCATAATTGGTTCAAGTTTGCGTTCCCTTTATAGAACAAATCGTAAATTTATAATTATAGGTATTTCACTCTTTGGCATTGGTAGGATCTCGGTATATACTATTTGCTGGTATATTTATACCATTATAGACTGTAGCAGAAGATGTATATATTCATCAGTCTGAAGAATCTTTATATGTAGGATTATAATTAGGAAACTGATTATAATTTTGATTAAAATTTGACACCGTATTATTGGTAGTACTGGGTAGTGTAGTATATACTACAAATTGATTTTTATCTACATAACTCAATGATCGACGATAAGTGTAAGTGATACAATTTCACGCTATATCAATAATAGATCAGCTAAGATCCATATCTACGATAGGCTTTGGTATAAAAGTTGTAATTATCTTACTAATTTCTGGTTTGAGTCCGCCAGAAGATTTCATATTTATTTTTGCACTAAAGCAAGTTTTATTTACATCTATGGTAGAAATATCAAACATAAGTCATCAATTTAAATTTGATGTACTATATCATGTAGCAAATTGAGCTCATAAAGTTCAAGGTTGTACACCACAATCAAAAAATTGCACATATCTTATAGTATTTGTATTCAGATTATTTCATAATATAACAAAATTTTGCCATCAAGATGATTGTATGGGTTTAGTTTGAGATATACTAAAGTTTCCGTTAGTTCAAGTTCAAGAAATAATGATATATGTCCCATTGGACTCAGTTCATGCTGGAGAATATGCTCAAACCAAATCTGAACCCAAAAAAGTTATAAAACCTTGATTATCATCTTGATTCATGAGCGCAAGAGTGTTTGTCATAAATTTTTGCTGGTAGAAAAACATTCATACGGCGGTGATAATAAGAAACACTAATATTCATCTCAAATAAATAAAGAATTTTGAATTTAACATTTTTATAATTTATAATATAAAAGTATATAATTATTATAAATGAAAAAAAATATATTGCAAAAATATTAACAATATATTCAAATAAAATAAAAATAAATATTACATATATATATATATATAAGATATATATTGACTTATATTTTTTATACAAAATAAATCATAAAAAAATATATTCATTGAGAATATATCATTTATAAACTAAGCTCTAGCATAGTATTCAATAACCTTTAGTATATCTGCTGGTAATCTATTGTCATCAGTCATAATAGGAAAGTCTAAGATTTTGATAATATATGATGGTTTATCTACAGATAATCGTATGGGATTACCATCTGTTGTATCACTATATAAGTCTGAAGATTGAAGTTTTTCTCTAAGAGAAATTATATCATTTAATTCTACAAAATATGATGGTACATTATGTTTACGTCAATTAAGATTGAAATGACCATGCACTACCATTTGTCTTGCTTGCATTATTGTTTTTGCAAAACCTGATTTTAGCACTACATTATCAAGTCTTCTTTCCAAAAATTGATATAATACTTTATCATGATCCAAAGATTTATTTTTTGCATATTTTTTACTAGTTTCATTTACAAGTTTATTAAACTGTTTTTCATTCATTTGATAAATTCTTTTTAAGACTTGTTTATTTCTAAGTAATTTACCATATTCAGAAAGCCTGGGTTGATTAGCTCAATGCTGACCAGGTACGCCTCTTCTATTTTTGACATTATATTTTTCTACACCAAAAAGATTTATTCATTCTCTTCTGCATAATTTGAACTTGGGGCCAGTATATCTACTCATCTATAAAAAAATATATATATTTATAAAAAAATTAATTTCTTTTTGGTCTAATACCTTTTACTCAACCAAACTGTATGGCGGTATTTTCTTTGATATACATTATCTCTATACCTCACACTTCGTTTATAGCTTTGTAAAATCATTCTCTTCACAAACCTACTCACTTCATTACTACTCATATCTCTTTTAGTCAACAATTATTCTTGGCTTCAGTAAGTATTTTTTTGGCCAATACTTCAGCAGCATATGCAGATGATTCTTTGGTTCATTTGAATCATACAGAGCCAGTTCATCATACTATAATAGTATCACCTTCATTATTGGTAAAGTTGATGATAGTATTATTACTAGTAGTTCTAATTTTTATCAATCCAGTTGATATCTTAGGATATTTTTTTTTTTTGACAGTTGTATTTTTTTTTGGAGCCATTGTAATAATTTATTATGTTTATTTAAAATATTATTTTTTTGTAGTTGGTCTTACTCTTGATCTTCACAACAACTTTTTAGCAGTTTTTGCATTACGAAGTGTAGTTTGTCATCTTACAGGAAGTCACATGATATGCCTTACTCATCTATAACATTTGATTTCTTTTAACCTTTTGATACTAGTCATGATTTCTCTTTTTAAGTCACTTTCTACTACCATATCTTTTATTTCATCAGACAAAAATTTTTGTTCTTCATCAGTTATGTCTTTTACTCTTTTATGAAATAATATATTATACTTTGATAAGATTTTTTTGCTAGAAGGAATTCATATTCCAAAAACTTTAGTCATAGCGGTACCTATTACTTGATTATCTGGCAAAACATGTCATTGAAGTCTAAACATAATTTTTTTATATTAATAATTGATAAACTATAAGTCAGGATATATATTATTTATAATCTGACTATCCTTGTCTTTGCTTGTGTTTTTTGGTTTCACAGATTACTCTTACTACTCATTTTCTTTTTATTATTTTGCATTTCATGCAAATTTTTTTGACTGATGTTCTTACTTTCATAGTTATATCAATATATGTTATTAAATAATTATTTATACCTAAATGTTATAATTCATTGAGTTCGATCATTTGGGTTAATTTTTACTTTTACTTTATCTCAAACCGTAATAGTAATTTTATTAAATTTCATCTTACCACTAGCATAAGCTCTTACTTCTCATATATCTTCTACTTGTATAAGATAATCAGAACCTAATATATGCAATTTTACTTCACCGTCCATTTCTAATCAATCTGTGTCTTTTGGTGGTTTTGGCAATCTGGGTGTAGTATTTACTGGTTTTGATGCGGGTTTTTGATAAGGTCTTTTGTTTATTGGCATAAATATATTTTGATTATAAAATATTTAATTTATAGAAATTACCTCTAATACAGTTTGTTGAGGTCTAAATCATATATTTCTTTCATATCTATTTTTACGATGAAATTTTACAACTCTTATCTTATCAGCCTTTTGATTTTTGATAATTTTGAATGTTACAGATTTATCCAAATATGGAGCTCATATAGATACTTCGGTTCACATATTATCAAATGACAATAATACTTTATCGCAAACTATATTATCAGAAGATTGATCTACTATATTATCTACAGTAATTTTTGAACCATTTCTCACTATAAACTGATGTCATTGTAATTCTACTACTACAAACATTATTATTATTAGCTATATATATAAAATAAAAACATTAATATGAATTATGCCACTTTGCCGAGTTGTATCATCATATTGTATTTTTGGTTATTTTTTTTGTATGCATTTTTCACCAAAGCTCTAAGCCTAATATATCTTCTAGCACTAGGAAAATCAAAAGAAACAGTCTTGCGATATCGTCTAGTACCGTAATGTTTTTGCTTTTTGGCAATATCTATAATATGACTAAGTTGTAATTCTTTTTTGTAAAATTGAATCATTCTTTCGTTATTTGATAGATCTCCCGCCCTATATACCGTAAATCACATGATAATTATTTCTACTATTATATATATAAATTATTGAAAAAAGTCTATGCGATAATATATAATTTTATAGTATATAAAATCAAGCTAAAAAATAAAAAAAAGTAATCAGAATGTTATTTATTTATTCTTTTTATAAGTTCTTGGGCTGTCTGTTTAAGGTTGTTTGTAGTTTTTTGTGTATTTTGCCAAAAAATAATATTTTTATCAATCCATTTTTGCATCAAATTATAAAATTCTGTATCCGCCAATGATTGTTGAATTTGTGGATTTGCAGGATTTTGGGTATCACTATTTATTTTGTCGGGTTGAGTCACTAATTCTGGTGGATTATTATAAGTTTTGGTTTCAGTTTGGTTAGTTGTGACGTCTACTCTAAAATCAAAATCTTTCCAAAATTTAGCAAACATAGTATCAAAATCAAAATTTTCAGTACTGATGCTACGAGGCATGATGTCTTTAGTGTTTATAGTTCTCAAAAAATCGTGCAATATTATAGTCAGTCATTCTATAGTTTGTTTTTGGTCATCTATATTTTTTGGTGATTTGAGGTCATATATATATATACTATTTGCAGGTTCTGCACAATATCTCAATACAATGACTGAAGAAACTCATAAATTATCATCTCAAGTAAAATTTTCTGATGCTCATTTTGGTATTTGTCAGCAAAGGCAGCTATTGCGACAAAAATTTATATCTGCCGCATCCTTAGCAGATATACAAGATTTTAGGCATTCTTTTAGGGTTACTGTCCTATTCTTATCTATGGTATCAGGCACAGACATAGATCCACTACCATTACTGATAGGATTATTAGAATTTCGTAAAGTTTCTGATTTGGTTATATCTTGTTTATTATTTGATATATTTATTTTATTTACATAAGATCTAATAAAAGAATTTTGACTATTGGCATTTGTATCCAACAGCTTACCATATATTTCTCATCAAAGTAATTTTTTGATATCTGGATCAGAAAATAAATTATTATCAACAGGAGTAGGTCAGATAGTTTGAGCCAATAAAGTCAGACTATTTTTCTGATTTATATTTTTGGTAATAAAGCCTACTTTTGGCTGAGGAGTCACTGAGGCTTTGGATGCATTTTCAAATTTGGTGTTTTCTGTTTTTAGATTTTTGAGATCATGTACAAATACGCTACTTGGCGATTGATTACCCCAAAACATCACATCGCCAATATATTTGATATCTGATAAAATATCAAAAGAACCGTCCTTTTCGTTACCATTCATGAATATCTCATTACCTATTCTCTGTTTGTTTATATAAAAATATTTTTCGTTATTTTGATACAATCTATAATACAATGAAGGTATATCCACAGTACACGTATCTACCATCTGCGTATTTGTGATAGACGTATTACTGACTAGTTGGTTGATAGTATTAGTTTGATATATACAACCTACTATTCTTAGGCAACTAACATTTTGCAATTCATAATATTTGGCAGTTCCTGGTGGTGTTTTGAGCTTTTGACCATACGTAATTATCTTCATATATTTATCAAAAATAATATCATAATTCATGACATTTATGATATCTCAAGTATCTATAGTACATTTTTCATCACCTTTTTTTACAAAATTGATAATCTGACCAAATGTGGTATTATTTATGCTTATAGTATCTAATATAGAGGCGTTTTTTTGAGTAGAGTATATATTGCCTATGCTTTGGGATTCATTTTTGGAGGCTACTTGTTTTTGCTGATCTAGAGAATCTACTTGCTTACTTCGCCAGTCACTAATCTCTGATGCAGTGGCTATATTGACGATACTGTATATAGTGAGCAATAATATATATATATATTTCATATTTGGCAAACTTGACTAAATTTCCATCAAAATATATACAAGTATAAGTTTTTTGCAAATTGATTTTTGGGATTAGGGATATCATAAATATATTCTGACTGATATATATCATATATATATTATGTCAACTATATATACATATATATCTATATATAGGTAGATAAAAATATAAACCAAACAAAATACAAAGACAAAATATTTGACAAAGATATATAGTCAGACTATAATAATAATATACCAATATTTTATATATATAAATACAATAGAAGATGCCTTCGTGATTAGACAACAAAATAGATAACCAAGATTTTTTACAAAATAAAGAGGTAAAAAACTTGTGATGATTAAAAAAAGAAATTAGAGAAAGTTTTGGTAAATATTGAGAAGAAGCTATAAAAAATCTCAATTCTACAGAAGGTAAAGCAAAAATCGTAGCTATGTATAATAAAATAAAATTAATAGATCCTACAGAGGCTAACAAATATAATATAGATAATATTTCTGGCTCTAATATAATCAGATTATTACAATCTTATTTGATAAAATGTTGTGATTTTTGAAATAAACTATTATGAAAGTGAAGTTTTTATAGTAATAAATTGAGTGCTGTAGATGGCGAATATGGTGTAAATACAGCATTAGCTATAAGATGAGCGTTGATAAATAAATGATATTTTGATGATACAAAATGAGGCAATTCACAAAATAAATTTTATGGTCAAGTGGATACCGAAATTTTGAAATGGTTATTGAAGGATAATAAACCAGCACAAGCAGCAGCGCCAGCACAAGCAGCAGCGCCAGCACAAACAGCAGCGCCAGCACAAGCAGCAGCGCCGGACAAAAAAGAAGAAACAGCCGAAAAATCTATAAATGAAAATTTAGCAAAATATGGTAAAAATTTGAATTTGACTGATATAAAAAGATATATCGCTCCTGATCCTTGAGATAGTGTAGCTACAGTGAATTTATTTGACAAATTGACTATACCAACAAAAAATTCTATAGGTACAGAAGCGACGTTATTTGATTGACCAACAGTAAAAGATAATCAAATAATATATATAGCAAAAATAGAATGAGATGAGAATTATTACAAAGTAACTATAGACAAAAATTGAAAAGTTGATTCAAAAAAATTGAAAAATAAAGAAATAAGGGGAATAACACAATCAGAAATAAGTAGAAAACTAGCAATAAAAATTCAAAATGAAAAAGTGGAACTTATAAAAAATATTAATTCATGATTAACTACAATATCAGCAGATATAAGCCATATAGATAAAATAAAAGAAATAATAACTAAAAATATAAATTTAAACAGTATAAAAAACTTATCTGCAGAAAATATAATTTATAAATGACAGATTATATCCACAATGGATAAAGATAGAGACTGAAATTTAGTACTAACAACTACCAAAAAAGATGATGAATCTAGCCGTTATGAAATAACAATATCCAAAAATTGAAATGTTAGTACAAAAGAAATAAAATAAAATATTTATAAATATAAAAATATAACAATGATATTAGAAAATAATCTGAACAAAATAAATTTCGTAAAATTGCCTTTGGAAAAAGTTAACAAAGAGGTCAATAATTTGGAAAAAAAATATGGTAAAAATTTCAATGTTAGTATTGATGATATCAAAAAAGATCCAGACTTGACAAACTCCAAAAAAGAACTAGATGAATCGGTAATCGCATTTGATAATAAAAGTTCTGAATTGGATACTGCTCAAAAAGATTTTTGGAAGGCTAAATTTGAACAAGCATGACTAATATCTTCAAAAGATCAACAAATTCAAGCTAATAATGAAAGAAAAAATCAAAATACTTCTTGATCAAATAACGCAAAAAAAAATGTTGACAAAAAAGTATCTGAAGCTTCTACCAATATTTGAATAGCAGAAAGCAAAATTGCAGATAATGAAAAAATTATAAAAGAGAAAAAACATGAATATTTAGAAAATAATGAAATAAACTGATTGAATCAATTATGAAAGACCGTATTAGAAAAACTTGGTGCTTACAAGACAAAATTATTGGAAAAATATAATGCGAAAATAAAATGACTTAGTGATTCTTATCAAAAATTGTATGAAACTCAGTTTAAAGTAAAAATTGATGCTTTGCAGTGAGATTATAAATCAAAGCTCAGAGAATGATCAAAAATTCAAGATGAAATAAATTTAATAAAGAACAATAAAAAAATAGATAATAATAAAAATAAAAAAATAGATGAATTAAATAAAAATTTAGACAAAATACAAGAAGAGCAACTAGATATATATAGTGATATAGTACCATATATATTATATAAATATAAAGTAAATCAAAAAGCGGTAAAACTAGAAGAAGATCTTTATAAAGATTTATCAAAAACTTTTGGGGAAATAGATGACAAAATAAAATCCCAAGAAAAATATTTTGATTATCAAATAAGCAAATATTCTGAATACTTTAAAATATCTTCAAATAGTGAAGATATAGAAGAAACTATAAATAAAAAAAGAGAATATGAAGTCAAATTAGATAACCTGCACAAAAACGATACTTACAAAAATACAAAAACAGTCATATCAGAACTTACAAAAATTACAAATTATATAAAAAAGGCCAATGATTATTCTAGTTTTGTACTAGAATATGAAGCGACAAAATCTATATATGGTTATCGAAATGATATAAAAGAAAATCTAAATCAAGAATGAACTAGACTAAATTTAGCTACAACAAAACTAGATGAAACTAATAGATGAAATCAAGCAGATCTAAATGTCGCAACAACACAAAAAATAAAAATAGAAACAGAGTTCAAAAAAATAGTTTTAATACCAGAAAATAATAGAAATGCAGAACAAAAAACAAAATATTTACAATTAAAAAAACAAAACGATGAACTTAACAAAAAAATAAATGAATATACAAATCAATCTCAAGCTAACTCAAAATTAAGTGAAGATTATATAGAAACTAGTACATTATTAGTTAATCAATCTGCAAATATATATAATAAAAATATTAAATGAGATTTGGAAGCAGATAATACAAACAAAAATCAAAAAAACATAACTAATTATGAAGCACTACAATCTCTAAAGCTAGACTGAATAACGCAATTTAATATAAAAAAACCTGAAGATTTTAAAGAAGAATTTCAAATAAATTTAGAAAATGAAGTAAAAAAAGAAAGACCGCAAAATAAAGTTAATCAACTAGAACCAAAAAAATAACCCTAAGTATAAAAAATACCTGAATAAAACTCAGGTTTTTTTGTAGTCAGATTATATTTTTGATATATATATGATATACTATTCGCTTAATAGTGCATTTTCTGGTAAGTTATATTTATATTGATTTGCGCTAAGAAATTCGCCAAAAATTTCTTGCTTATGTGTGATACTATTTATATATCATAGCTTTTGTCATTCTATTCCAAAAAGCTCTACATATCCATTATATCACTTGATAAATTTTGTAGCTGCGCTTCGATTAGATATTTCTTTTAGGTAATATTCTTCAAAATCAGCTCGTGAAATATTTTTATTATCTCAAGTTTCCTCTATATATTTTGCAATCAATTTTGATAATCTATTTGATCATCTATTATAAGCTGCAAGTGTAAATTTTGATAAATCGTCTTTTTTGACTAACTCAAATATAGATCTTTCATCAAGTCTATCGTGATGATTTGCGAGTTGTTTGTATATTACTCAGTTTTTATAGATTTTTGAAGCCAATATCATCTGCTCCAAATTCAAATCTCCTATATCTATTTTATCACCAAAATCATTTTTTATAAATGGATATTGATTGTAAACTTCCTGAAGAGCTCTGTTATTCATTTGACCAATTCATTTGAAACCTCGTCTATTTATAGCGAATGGACTCAATTTGGATTCTTGACTAAAATTGGCGAGATCTTGTATATAATTAGTTTCCAAAAAATCATTTCACAGTTGCTCCTTATGATTTGATATATATTCAGTCACTTTTGAATATAAGTCATTAAATTGTTTGAAGTGAGATTCTCTGATATCTATTTCTGGTGAAATTTTTTTGTTAGTGATGAGCTGGGCTGGTACTTTGGGTTGATTGTAGATCATAGTTCATAGCGGCACTCTTCATTTATATTCACAAAATTTGATATATGTATTTATAGGTACAAAATATCAATCAGCACTATCAAATATATATTCTGATTTTTGTTCCTCTAACAAATCTTTGTATCGTTTTTTGACGGCTTTGTGCAAATATGGATCATAAACATAAGTTCACTCTACAGTTCAATCAGCATGATACATATTATTTATCAAAACTTGATGTCAATCTTTGATTTTACTATCATTTTGTGTAGTCACTAATATTCCAAATTGATCAGGATTTATGGTCAGACTATCCAAATTATATCTTATATCTTCTCATAATTCTTTATTTTTAGTAATTTGATTAGCTACCTTAAATCATACAAATAAAGGATATTCTGACTCAAGTTTATCTTGATTTTCTTGTGCTCGTAGGTAATAGCCAATCGCATCATTATCACCATCATACTGCTCTTTGACTACAAATCAACTACTACCATATATTGTTTCTGCTGCCATTCTGGCAGTTTTTGCACAAAGTGTAGTACCATCGATTCGTTCCTTATCTGGCAAGAGCATATTTTTAGCAACTCAATTTGTATCAATAGTTGTAACTGCAGTATTTGGCATTATTATTGACGGAAGTTTCATGCTAGGTTTAGGAAATTTTATACTAGATATTCATATTGGCGAAAGTGGCTTAATATCTATTTTTACTCTTTTATCAGTTTGGAAAACTTTATTTCAAGCTAATGTTTCTGATATATCAGATTTGGTAGTAGGTTTATAGCTTGACTGGAAAATATTGCCAGCTGTTTTTATCGTCATAATTAAGAATAACATAACATATACTTTTTTGATTTTTGTACCAGATATATGTATATCTTCTGCAAATGATCCATATATATTATCTTTTAGGTTAGTTATTATATCAGATATATTCTGACTTTTTAGATTTTTTGCTATTTTATCAAATTCTTGATATATTATATCTTTAGTGATTTTATTTTGTGAAAGATAGCAAAACAGCTTATCTTGAAGTCAGATTATATTTTCTTTATTTTGGTATATATTATCATAAATATATATAGGCAAAGTTTTGATTTTATCACTAAAATATCTACCAAAATCATCCAAAAATATTTCAGAATCAAATAACACTTGATCTGGTGGAATAGCAAATCCTCAGTCTAAAAATTCTGAATCTGTGAGTCATTTTGTAATTTTGATATTCATATTTATACTTATTATATATTTGATAAAGCAGATTATTTAGTTTTTATTTGATCTCAGGTATTAATATTATTACCTTTTAGTCAATTTATTTCTTGAAGTTCGGGTACAGTCAATCAATTTTCCTTTGCTATAGACCATAAAGTATCTCATTTTTTGACTATATATGTATTGTCTATAGTTTCTATATGCGTTTTTTGATTGTTTTTGGTGATTTGTTTTATTGCTACTCAACCTATCAAAGTAGCTCAAATCATAGCACCTATAATAGTTTTAGTAGATTTACTATTAGGATTTTTCTTATAAAGAATACTATATTCTCTATCTGTATACAAATTAGCAAAGTGTTCTTTTAGCGTAATTGGTAATTCACTTTTATTTATTTTATCTCAAAGACCCAAAATCAAATTTTCATTAAATTTATATTTGCTAGATATATTATCTCACAAATCTATTTTTGAATCACAAATACCTACCAGTATATTTATATATTTCTCTATATCGTTATTTTTTATATGTTTATATATATATTCAATGAAATCTTGTAAAGAAAATTCGTACTGTTCAATCTTGGATGATAGCATATTTATATCTACGCTTTCATCTCAAGTAAATGTTATTTTTGATATATATGCATCGGTAGTAGTTTTTGAAGAAATTCTTAATTCTATATCACTAGGTAATTTTGATCTTAGAGCTAATCTTGCATTTGGGATAACTCAAGCCAAAAAACTTTTTGCTTTGGATGCAAGAGTCGACTCTATTCAAGATTTTTTATCTTTGGCATATCATCAATTGACTGTATTCATTTTTTTGAATTATATACTAAAATATATGCTCTGATTATAATGATAATATATTTTTTGTCAAAAAGGTCAGAATCAAAAAAAGTCAGAATATATATTATCTATATAATCTGACCTATCCACTCATTTTTTTTAGTTCTTTTTCGTCTATTCATAGTTGCTCTGATATATTATATTTGTTATTTTTGATGGTATTAGTGATGTTTAGGTAATTTCCACGAAATATGCTTCATGTTTCATTTCTACCTACTACTTCTCAGCTAAATATATTGTAGCCTATACATCTTCAAGTATTGGCTCACATAGTGATAGTGTCTCATTTAGCTGGAAATTTTGTAGCTTCCTCTGTGTATATATATCTTTCGTATACTATACTACACTTCAGTTTACCACATTTTCATTTAAGTTTTTCTATATCTCTGCCTTCTAGTCACTGCAATACCAAATTATCCATCTCCACGGTTGGCAACACTCCACTTCCACAACATCACATAGGACCACAGCCACATTCAGTTAGCCATTGTGCAGAATTTGGATTTAGTCTTACCATATCTCTTGCTCATACTTGATAGAGAAAAAAATTTATAGGTACTTTGCTACGAAAAGTTTTTAAAAATTCTACGAAATTTAGTCTATCTTCACAATAAAAATAAAAATATATCATATCGCCAGGCAAATTTACTCTAGCTGTGACTGGCTTAGTTTGAGGAAAGA
>JAYWGF010000168.1:0-4501 GCA_043778395.1 bacterium
GATAATTGAATAAGATGAAAGAATACAGAAAAATGAACTAATTTAAAGACCTGAAGAGACTATACATATCAAAAAGAATATAATAAAAAACCAGAACAAAAGAAAAAGAGAGCATCATTGAATGCGTTGGCAAGAAAGAAATGAGTATATGGCAAAAGACGATCTAAATGAGTTGATCTTTCTCATACAAAATCATGATGAGTCGTATTAGAGAAAAGAAGTGCAAACCGTAGTAGGAATTGAAGCAACTGAAAGAGTACTTTAAAATAAAATATGTTTGATTTCGTAAACAGATTCAGTCCAGATTGAGTGATAATGTATCAATGAGATACAATTAGAGCAAAGCAAACATTTGATTCTCAAAAATGCATTGATCGATGGATAAGTTGCGATAGATTTCGTGAATTTAGTACAAAGATATACAATAAAGAAATAAAGTGTAATGTACCAATAACAGATACACCATGAATTGATGTTACAAATGAGCTAAAGGTTTTCTTGTACAATGCAGCTAAAAGTAAAAGAATAGATGATCTTTTAATAAGAGTGCGATGAGAATTTTTTTATCAATTTGATTGTCATAATTTATGATGAGTAATTCTATTTTTAGAAAAAGATAGAAAACCAAAAAATACAGATGACACTATTTTCAATATGAAACAATTTATATATTGATTCAGAAGGTTTGAAGAAATATACTGAAAAGATTGAAAAATAATATCTGGAGAATCAGAACACTATTATAACTGAAATCCAAAATGAGATGAATTCTCAAATCTGACATATAATCATAATTGAAAAGATTATAGCACTCCAGTATATTGAATGTATATACCACAAATGGTTAGTGAGATATTCAAAGAAGAAGAACCATTGCCATCTGGCAAATACTTACAGGCTTGGCAGAAAGATTTTATGTGGAATATGTGACAAATTAATTTCTTGTTTAACTCAAGGAGAAGTTGAAAATCATTATTATTGCAGCTAATACAATTTCTTATGGTAAAATGTGAAAGACCAAAAAGATGATTTAAAAAAATGAAAATAAATTATTTTTGTCAATCACAGGAAACATTCGATGATCTATCTGAATATATGGAGAACTTCTCAGACTCATATTGATATCCATACGTACGAAGAAAATCTAAATCAAGTCTTGATTATGTTACATTTGAAAATTGAAAAGAAAAGATACTATGAACTGTGCAATTTAAATCGGCGCTATCTATAGCTAAAGGTTTGTGATGAACTCCATATGCAGTTATTATCGATGAGGCATCAAGACAACCAGAGATGGTGTATCAAAGAGCACTGGCAAATGCTAGACTAAATAAAGCATTAATATTTTGTTTGACTACAGTAAATTATGAAGAAGAAAGAGATCGATGTTATGTAGAAGCAATGAAAGCATACTTTCAATCAATGAGTTATGAGCCAATGGAGGATACTGTAGTGAAGCTCTGGAAGAAGTATGAAATAGACCAATTAAAGACCCCAGAAATGGCTATTAAACATCAAATAAAAATGGAAGAGATGCGTAGAGAGTTCTTAGAGATAAGAAAGTACTCTTGTTCATTTTATACGATTGATGACATAGAATATATCACAGAAAAAGAAAAACAAGATGCAATATCTGAGGACTCTCACAGATGAGAAAAATTTATCTTAGCTGAGTACTTTTCTGTGTTTGCGGATAATAAAAAAGTTTTTGATCCATATAGACTTATAGAAGAAAAAATACCACAACTATTTGATAATATATTTTTTGCATATGACCAAGCTGAGAAATGAGACAACGCTGCATTGAATATAATATGAGTAAAAGACTTTAATATGTATTGTTTAGATTCTGTTATATTATCAGAAACATTAGATATTCAAATACAACAAATAAAAAGACTAAAAGAAGAGTGGCAATATAAAATAGAATGAAATCAAAGAATCAGATTATCTGTTGATGTAACATCTAAACAAAGTGATGTATCCTCAATAGAGATGAGATGACTACAAATAGATTGTCCTATGTATTGGAACAATGGTAACTCACCATCATATTTTGATTGAAGAATACTAAAGGTAACAAGAAATGGTTTATTTCAAAATGCTATAGAGTGTTCTGATCTAATGTATATAAAGTTTGCTCCATGACTAGATAGAAAACTATGACTCTTGGAAGAAATGTGAAAGATAATAATAAAAGAATGAAACTATAAAACACAGAAAACAACAGATAAAGATGACCAAGTTGCTGCACTAATTATGAATCTGTATTATATATACAACATATTATGACTAAAGAAAACACTTTTCGAAAAAGATGATATGCTCATACAGCAATCTACTATGTCTGAAGAGGATATGTTGAATATAATTAGAAAAGAAAGAAATGATGTTCAACAGGCTAACTATTCAATAATTAATTACTAATGGCAAGTATATTTGATAATATAAAGAAGTTTATTGGATTGTGAGACAATAGTGCAGATACGGTTGTTCCACAAGAAAAACAAGTTGATCAAAATCAACCAAGTTTTTTTGAATGAGTTGCTGACGCTGTGTCTAACGTTGGGAAATTTGTATCAAATCCAGTTTGAACTACCGCTTGATTCTTATTGGATAAGTGAGTAGATTTAGTAAAAGACAATACGCAGATAGATGAAAATATATGATGATTGGTTGATTGAATAAAAAGCATACCACAGGATATAATTAACTGAGAATATAATAATGGAGATTTCTTTCAATGAGTAAAAAAAGCAGCAGATTTTATATATAATCCAGTTTGAGCAATATCATCTATCAATAATACAAATCCATCTTTTTTGGATCTCGGATCAAAAGTCATATGAACTGCATTAGATATGTGAGCAGATAAACTAGCTTGATTTGCAAATGATATGAATGAATCTACATATAGAGAGTATGTAAGAAATCCAGAATTTATAAATAATCCACTGACTCCAGTATACGCAAATTTCCTTGAATTCAAGCCATTTTGATATGAGATCGGTAAAAGTATAGCATCAAATCTTGATTGGATAACAAACGATAATCAATCTGATGTTTCAAAACAAGAGCAATTTTTTATAAATAGTGCACTAAATAGATGAGTTGATGAATTTGAAATTAATAAATCGTGAAATATTCAATGATTAGATTTATATAATAAAAGATTTTTTAAACTTTGAGAAAATCAGATAGTGGAAGTTTGAGATAAGACACAAGCAGAAAAAGATTTATATGATATGGTAGAAAAAACTAATTGAATTATAGATCGATCTCCTTTAGTTAAAAATGCCGATAGAAATTGAATATGAGATTTTCAAAAAGAATGAATACAGTTACTTGGAAAATATTGAAAAACTACTCTTGAAGATATGATAATAGATCAATCAATAAAAGATTGAATATCTGTAATAGATATAGAAACTTTTTGAGCAGATGAGATTAATAAAGTTAAATCTGATATGATTACTGATGTAAGTAAGTTTGTTTGAAAACCAGTTGACTTTGAAACAGCGCAAACAATAGCAAATACATTTGCAAGCTTATGAGAAAAGTCAGATCAAGTTACTCTTGAATTTAAATCAAGATTTAAGAACGAAGATCAAGAAAGATTAAAAAAATATTATCCAGAAGATTTTGAAAAAAGAATAAATGAAATAAAGATTAAAAATGAAGAAGTTGCTAATTTAGAAAAAGATGTTACTTGATTACTTTCTACAGAAGCAAAGGAATTATCTAATAAGCTTTTAGTTGAAAAAGATTGAGGTAAAAGGGCATTAATGAAAAATAATTTTTTACAACTTCAAGATCAAATAAGTTCTAATACTCAATGATCATCTGAGTTTGTTCAAGTAGTATCAGATCTTACAAAGTGAGACATAAGATATAATCAATTCAATGAAGATTTAAAAAGATCGGTAGATTTATATGATAAGAATTTTACAAACTTTGCAAAACTAAAATACAACAATTTCTTTTGATGATTAAATAATATAGATTCAGAAAGACTGGCAGAAAAGAAATATGCACTAGAGATATGAGATGAATGAGCTATAGTTGAATGAAAAAGATTAACCAAGGAGGAAATAAGATCTACTGTTGATTGATGAAACGTTTGAGATATATCAAGAATTGTAGCATATCATATTACAGCACCCCTATCTAAAGTAAAAGATATAGATTGAAAGGAAAAAGATATTGCTTTACAGCGATATATGATTTGAAAAAATAAATTCAATCCAGTTTGAATGGAATGAATAAATTATATGAATGCACAAATAAAAGATATTGTATTGGCAAATACAAAATCAGCATATGTTTCTATGTGATACAGATTATGATGAATAGTAAGCAATGCTTTTTCTGTTATTTGACAAGCATGAGAAAATATATTATCAAACCCCATAAGAAATACTCAAGAATGAACATTAAATATTAATAATAAAACAGCTCTTTCTTTTATATGAGAAACCAATAATTTACAATTCAATGAAGA
>JAYWGF010000169.1:0-1616 GCA_043778395.1 bacterium
ATAGACACAGAACTAAATCTACCCAAAACAACATTTTCAAATGGAATAGAGGCTGCTTATTTTCTCATGTGAGCTCAGATAAATGAATTTGATGATGATATTTTTTGGACAAAAGAAAATCCCAAGAATATACAAGCATATAAAGATTCAATTTTCCAAAAAAATAAGGTCTTTACTTTATCTGAAGCTAAAAAACTATTATTATGAAATACGAAATAATAATAGAAAAAGCTGTAATAAAGTTTTTAGAATTTCATAAAGATATTGTAGATAGATTTTTTGAAAAAATTGATATAATGGAAACAAATCCAAAAAGCATACTTCTTGATATCAAAAGATTGCAATGATCTGAAAATAAATATAGACTAAGAATTTGAAAATATAGATTTTTATTTCGCAAAGAAAATAATCAAATAATAATATATTTTTATGATTCTGACAGCAGATGAGATATATATAAATAATATCCATCAAATCTAAGCGGTACGAACAAGCCCGTACCCTACATTTATATGAAATCAACTTACAAAATTGCCCAAATCATCAACAATTTATATCATATACCCATCAAATGTAGGGTCAGGGTTTGCCCTGATTGCTAAACGGAAACAAAACATGATGATCAAAGTATTTAGTTTTATGGATAAAAATATGCAAGAATATATATGTTTTATAGATGAAAGCAGTTATCATAACCTAAATAGAGACACATTAGATAATACTTACAATATTTTTGTATTATGTGCTGTTATTTTCAAGATCGAAGATTATAGAAAATTTGATAAAAAGTTTAGAAAAATTAAATCAGAGCTTTTTGATGATGAAAAATTCATAATACACACTCTAGAAATCACAAGACCAAATAAAGCAAAAGATATCAAAAATCTAAGATTTAATAATTCAGATTTTAGGAAAATATTTTACAATAAAATCAATGCATTAATTCAAGAATCTAACTTTAGTATAGTTTATTGAGCAATAAAAAAATCCGAGTTTCAATCAAAATATTGAATTAACTCGGCAGATCCATATATGTTTTGTTTTGAAAATCTTATAAATCGCATAATGCGCCTATCGTGATGAGGTTTTTGTAATATATATCCAGAAAAAAGATGACATGTAGAAGATATATTATTGGAAACAGAAATGTTAAAATTAAAAACAACATGAAGCAGTTTTTATTCTTGAATAGAAATACAAGATCGTATACAAAGCATGGTATTGAAAAGTAAAAATACCAATGACAGCGGCCTACAATTAGCTGATCTAGTTGTGAGTCCAATAGGCAGACATATATTATGAAAACAAAATAGAATAAATAGCGAAGTATTATATAATATTATAAAAACCAAAATGCCAAGATGATGAAACACGATATTTCCATAAAAAGAAAAAGCCCCCCGCTCCGCAGTAGACTTTTAGCCAAAATTAGTATATACAATTTTTTCAAAAAATCAAGTAATTTTGATAAAAATATTTTTGATCATAACCTCACTATACAACCGAGAAAAATATTTTATATATATATCAAAACACTTACATTATTTTTCACAAAAATCTATTGAATAATATGTATTATATCACTATATATAAAATAAATACATTTAGATCATAAA
>JAYWGF010000170.1:0-1616 GCA_043778395.1 bacterium
ATTTTACAATCAAATGTAAATATAAATTTCAAACCAAAGGTAAATTTTAACAGACCAAAGAATAATTGACAAAATAGAAGTATTATGGTAAATCAAAAAACCGCTGTACCAAAATTTGACGCAAAATGAGAACAACCCGTAAAAATCTGATCTTTGATGTGATTAGAGCAAGTATGACAGTGTATATTTTTGGAATATGGTGAAGATATTATCATAATGGATTGCGGATTGGAATTTAGCGCTTCGGAAACTATGTGAGCCGATTATATAATTCCAGATATCACTTATCTCAAAAAAAATATAAAAAAAATAAAATGAGTAGTGTTGACTCATGGACATTTGGATCATGTAGGTGCATTGAGACATATATTGCCAGAACTGGGATGGCCAATGGTATATACTACGCCTCTTACATTGTGAATTGTAAAAAAAACATTGGAAGAAAATAAAACAGTAAATAAGCTAAAATATAAAATTGTAGACCCAGATATAGATTTGGTCAAAATAGGTTGCTTTACTATAGAATTTGTAAGAGTAAATCATAATATACCCGAAACTTTTGCATTAGCTATTCAAACTCCAAAATGATTGATTTTTAATTCTGCAGATTTTAAGATAGATCATACGCCTGCATTTGATAAACCAGCCGATTTACCAAAAATCGCTCGTATAGGTCAAGAAGGTGTAAAATTATATATATGAGATAGTCTATGATCAGATCGCAAATGACGATCAAAATCAGAAAAAATAATAGGTGAAAACCTAGATGAATTGATAATCAAAGCAAAAAGTAGACTTATTATAGCTTGCTTTGCTAGTAATATATGACGTATAATACAGATAATACAGTCTGCCGTCAGAGCTGATAAAATAGTATTTTTGTCAGGTAGGTCTATGGAAAATTACGTAGCTATATGTATAGAATTGTGATATATAAATGTACCAAAATCATATCTTCGTAAAATAGATGCAAATGCGGATAGTATACCAGATCATAGAGTGGTAATCTTGACGACTTGAGCTCAGGGCGAAGAATTTAGTGCATTGGCTCGTATATCTCGTGGAGAATTTCCTTTGGTAAAATTGCGTAAATGAGATAGTATACTTATATCTGCAACTACAATTCCTGGTAATGAAAATCAAATGCACAAGATGCTAAATGACTTGATAGTACAAGACATAAATCTTATCACAAACAATGATATGGATATACATGCGTCCGGTCATGGATATGAAGAAGATCATAAGCTTATGCTATCTTTGACTCATCCAGAATATTTCTTACCATTTTATACACAGCCTATAGAGAGATATTCTCATCGCAAAATTTGACTAGATATGTGAATATCTGATGATCATATATTAATGCCAAAAGAAAATGGATCTATAATAGAAATGTATGATAATATAGTAAGGCTTTCTGATATAAAACTCAAACTCGATACTATACTTGTAGATGGTAAATGAATTTGAGGTCTAGAATGAGAATATGTTATGAAAGCTCGCAAAATTATGGCTGATAGTGGATTGCTAAATATAATACTCAAAATTGATGCAGAAACTAGAGATTTGGTTGGTAATATACAAATAGAATCAAGATGATTTGTATATACAAA
>JAYWGF010000171.1:0-4444 GCA_043778395.1 bacterium
TTTTTTTATATTATTATACATGAATTATTATATATTTGAGTAAACAACTAATATAATATATAATTCATGTATTTTTCAAACTATTTCGCAAGAAGTCTATTGTTGTTACTTTATCAAGACTTCTCGTTGATGATAATATATATTGATACTTGAAAAATATATTAAGGTCAAGATATATTACTAATATATATCTATGCTTTTTCCAAAAATCTAATATCCAATTTTTTGATTCATCATTTTATCATTTTGACTACTGCCATTTCTCACCATATATCTACTATTTCTCCAGAACCAAATAGTTTAGTCACTACTTTATCTCATATCTCAAATTTGGGTACTTGTTTAGCCGCAGATACATATTTATTAGAATTTCATTTAGGGTAGTTTTTCATTTCTCACCCAGATAAATTATAAGATTTGATATATTCATCGGGTATTTCTCAAATAAACCTAGAAGGCTTACCAATTTGAGTTTTGCCCCATATTTGACGGGAATTTGCATGACTCAAAAAAAGATAATCCTTGGCTCTAGTGATCGCTACATACATAAGTCTTCTCTCTTCTTCCATCTCAGCCTCTTCAAAATGAGCATTATTACCTGGAAAATTATTATCCTCTAGTCCACCTATAAATACAACTGGAAATTCTAGTCATTTGCTAGCATGTATAGTCATAAGTTTTACTTGATCGGCATTTTCACTATTATCCAAATCTGTCATCAGGCTTATTTCATCCAAAAATTGACCCAAAAGCTGTTTTCCATTAGTAATACTCATATGATATGTTATAATAAATTTTTTTATATTATAAATATCCTGACTACAAAATCAATCTTGAATATATATATATGTTAGTTATAATTGTGTGTATATACAAATATATGATGTATATATATACAAAATAAAGCTTATCCTCGGCACATATATTTGATTTGACCATATGTATTACTAAATTGTTTCGGGAATATATAAAGTCAGACAATATAATAATATACCCAAATCAATCCAAACCAAAATATATACCAAATAAATATATACTACACCCAACACATGTCAAATTTACTAAAACCTACCCTAAAGGAACTAGGATTTTGCGAAGCACCTTGGTCCAAATCTGTAGATAATATACAGCAAGTGATAGATATTTGCAATGACTCAAAAGTCAAAGATTTTTTGGATAAAGAAGATATAGAATTTGACTGATTGGTAATCAAAATCAATAATCTAGAGCATCGTCAATTATTGTGAAATACGGCACATCACCCAAAACGAGCCATAGCATACAAATTTGAAAGTAAACAAGCCAGAACTACACTAGAATCTATAGAACGACAAGTTGGCAGAACTGGTATATTGACACCCGTAGCCAAAGTCACCAAAGTAGAACTATCAGGTGTAAATATCAGTAAAGTCACATTGCACAATCGAGACTTCATCATCAACAAAAATATATATATATGAGATCAAGTCGTAATTCAAAGGTCAGGTGAAGTAATACCATATATAGTAGCAGTATTGCCTGACTATCGCGATGGTACTCAAATCAAACCCGACATACCGACCAAATGTCCTATCTGTCAAAAACACATATCGCAAGAAACTAGCAGCACTGGTAATTTATCTTTTTATTGTGAAAATATATCATGTCCTGCCACTATCAAAGAAAAAATAAAACACTTTGCTAGTCGCGATTGTATGAATATAGAGTGACTAGGTGATGCAATCATAGATCTCTTGGTAGAAAATCACATCATAAACTCTATAGATGATCTATATAAATTACCTGATCCTAATATTCGTATTTTGGTCAAAAATCTACCAGGCATGTGAGACAAAAAAATTGACAATATTATCAAGCAACTTGAAGACAGCAAAAACGCGGAATTACGAAGAGTCATAAATGCACTAGGTATCCGTCAAGTAGGTAAAAAAACCGCAAAAATGATCGCAGATTATATAAAACAAGCAAATTTATCATAGATATCATATATATTCTGACTCATAAGCAAAAAGGTAAGTCAGATTATATAACCAATATATATAGACAAAAAATATCTCAATATGTATATATAATAATATCAAATTTAGTCATAAAAAATAACAATATGATACAAATAATAGTAAATGCAGAACCCAAAATCATCAAAAAAATGATCTTAGCTTTGCTAAAAAGTAAGCTAGCGAGTCGTATATTAGCACAAGATTATGTCAAATCATATATTATGATAGACACCAAAATCCTCAAAACTCATCATAAAATACTGTATATATATACAGAAAAAACCTCCGAACAAATAAAATGATTTGTAGATAAGAGCTTTTCTTGATTAAAGGTAGAATTTTTATAAAAATAAACACACAAAATATATACCAAAAAACGGCCAATATAGTTTTTGTAGTCAGAATATAACTCAAATATATATGATAAATATCATAGTTCAAAATTCATAATGCAAAAAGCTATCGTGTAAATTTAATAAAATGTAAAATTCAAAATATGAAGCGAATAAAATTTAAGGCAAAAGCTTTTACAATAATAGAAAAACTAGAAATTGAGGTTTTTTTTATAGTTATTATGATTTTGATCGGATCGTATTATTTTGGATCTTACGAAAAAATCAATTACTTTGATAGTGTATATTTTAGTGTGATAACTTTGGCGGGCGTATGATATGGTGACATAGTACCTCATACAGTTACTGGTAAAGTGATTTCTATGATTTATGCTATATTTGGTACGCCTTTATTTATCGTGGCTGGTAGTTTGATAGTACAATATCTCATAGGTAAGTGATGAGATGAGTAATCGTCATATGTATAATAAATTCAAATTGTAGAGACGTCGCTTGTGATATCCTATGCATTAAAAAATGCATATAATATATTTTATCTCATATTATGACCAGACAGGATAATTGTATTTTATATAGGACAGGGCAAGCCCAGTCCCTACTTATGAAATATATATAAAATATATTTTGAAATCATATCAAATATATTTATAATAAATTCAAACAAATGCAAATCGTAGAGACAAAGCTCTCCTTGTAAGATAATATCCGACATAGTGCAAGAATATGGCAAGAATGTTGCAAGCCTTTGATATATCGGATAGGGCAAGCCGAGTCCCTACCAATAATTTCATATATAAAAATATATATAATGGTATTACCAATTCGTAAATCGCCGCGTCGATCAATATATGATTATAGGTCATCCGGTATGTATTTTATCACAATATGTACAGCAGATCGTCAGCCATATTTTGGTAATATATGTTTTGGTAATATGATAATTTCAGAAATAGGAAGAATATTTGAAGAGCAATTTTATATTATGTTATCCAAAAGACCATGAATAGAATTACATGAATATATTATCATGCCCGATCATATACATTTATTATTTTTTATGGATAATGATATATCATCATGAAAATTAGATATATCGGATGGTATATCGGACATGGCAAGCCCTGTTTCTGCGGATATTATTAATAATATCAAAAATCAATCACTATGATCGGTGATATGATGATTGAAATCAGCTGTATCCAAAATATGCAATGAAAGGTGATTGGAATTTGCTCGACAATCTAGATATCATGACCGCATAGTTCGCAATGAAAATGAATATAATAACATCAAATACTATATACAACAGAATCCCACAAAACGAAAGAGTATATAAATTATATATATTAAAACACAATATCGTAGGGATAAGGTTTGCCTTATCCGATAAATCATGACTAGATATGGCCTATTGGGCATGAAGTGTAAGACAGGATAAGTCTCTACCTACGCATCAAATATAATAAAATTACTTTATATATCGGACAGGGCAAGCCCCGTCCCTACACATAAAATATAATAAAACGATTGATCCAGCATTCCGTATCAAAAATATCTTCTGTATACTTGACTTTGTGATTTACAAATATATCTATGATAGTGAATTATGTTGATAAAATTTGGTAAATGGCAGTCGTATATATATTTTATAAATTGGTAGATAAAAATCATGAAACAACTGTATTATGGAGATAATTTGGATGTATTGGCTAGTCATATTGATGATGATAGTATAGATTTGATATATCTTGACCCCCCATTCAATAGTAATCGTGACTATAATGCAAATTTTAGCAAATCTGCTTGAGAAAATGATACCGCTCAGATGATGGCTTTTGAGGATAGCTGGAGACGAAATCAACAATCAGAAGAAATGCTAAACTACATGAGATCTGATGATATGATAGAATATATGCCCGTCAGCAAGATGCTCGATATGTTTGTGCAGATGCTAGATCGCAATGATACAGCAGCATATATCGCTATGATGACCCCGAGGCTATGTCTGATGCATCGCAAACTCAAGGACACCTGAAGTATATATTTACATTGTGATCAAACTGCAAATAGTTATCTCAAAGTAATTATGGA
>JAYWGF010000172.1:0-1593 GCA_043778395.1 bacterium
GTATCATTTTCACAATGATTATCTGCTACATTCAATTCATTGGGTATAATTATACCTAGAAATAGTGTAAATAAAAATATATATGTAAGAGTAAAAACAACTAGTACTCATCCTGATGCTGGTATAAATGATGTAAGATATTCTGTGTCAACATTTGACTTACAGGACATTAACTGAAATAGTATTAACACAATAGGTAATACTACTGCTACTGCATTCTTATTGCAAGGTAGACCGTTGGATGTTGCTCCAGCTATTAGTATTGTTTGTAATGCAATATCTGTAGGTAATGTAGGCGCTGTGACTACTAATGCTTCTGGTACAATAGTAGCTAGTTATAAGTTTACATCAAATTATGGTGCTTCTGCTATCAGAGAATTAGCTATAGCTAATGTAACTTCTGCTGGTGCTGCACAATCAAATCAAACTTTAGTAAATAGTTATGATGTAAATGCTTTATTACCAAATTTTGATAATAGTGCAGATGGTACTTTATTGATGGCTTATATAGATGGTGATAAATTGGGTGAAACTACTATACTAAATGGTATAGCTTACATAACTAATATCAATGGTGGTATATGATATACAATACCTTCAAATTCATCAAAAACAATAGTTATTAGAGCAGTTGCTTCTAATAGTTCAAGTAATGGTGTATTGACTTTGAGAGTTATAGATCCAAATGGTACTAATACCTCTTTCTTGAATGGTAGTGCTCAAACATTGATATCTGCTGTAAATAGCAATAGCAATGTAATTGGCGCTTGTACTAATGCTACTGCTGATTCTGCATTTATTAGAAGATCTAATCTTATAGTTGGTTTCAATCCTTCTTCTAGTAATAATATAGGTAGTTCTATCGCTGATGGTGTTTCTGTGTTTACTACTAAATTAACTGCAGATATAGCAAATGATATTGTTGTGAAAAAATTGGTGTTTAATGTCAATTACAACAATATGTCTGTTATACCTAGTACAACAAACTTTTCGCTTAAGCCTTCTAATGGAAATAAATATACAAATACTGAAGCTTTGTGTAATTATGACGATACTACTAAACTAATAACTTGTGAATTTCTTGGTTCTTATCAAGAATGACTTACAATAAGCGCTTGAAGTACTAAGTCTTTAGATTTGATAGTTAATGGTTCTATTAACGTATCATCTAATACTGCTTCTAAAGCTAGTATAGCATTTAGTCTATCACAAAAATCTTCAAATGGTAATTCGTATCCATATGCTTCTGTGCCTATGCCTACGAGTATTATATGGAGTGATCAGTCTGTAATAGGTCATAGTTTGACTACCGCTGATTGGTATACTGATAAGTCTTTAGTTATCAATACAGTTAGTCAAAATTATTACCAAAATTAATTTTAACTTACAGATAAGTTATCAAAAAGTAAAACTAAAAAACTGCTCTTCGCGAGTAGTTTTTTTTGTTATAAAAATATCAAAAAGTCAATTTGTGTTCTATTGCACAATTAAGGTAACACTTTGACTGTAGAAATTCTTGCAGTTTTTGTATGGGCGTCAGCCCATTCATTCATAATCAAGTATGTCTTCTGTTATTATTATAGTTATCAACTC
>JAYWGF010000173.1:0-1589 GCA_043778395.1 bacterium
CAATAATATATGCAATTTGATGAAATAACAGTAGATGCACTGCGTACTATGCAATCTACCAAACAAAATATTTTTGTGACTGGTAAAGCAGGCACTGGCAAAAGTACATTGCTAAAGGCATTTTTGGAAATTACAGATAAGCAGGTGGTGGTGTTGGCGCCTACATGAGTAGCTGCACACAATGTATGAGGTCAGACCATACATAGTTTTTTTCATTTTGGCTTATGAATTACGATAGCTGAGGCAAAGACCAAAGGTAAAACTATGAAAAGAATGCATTTTGAAGAGGATGCGATATATTTTACTGATAGTATTATTATAGATGAAATCAGTATGGTGAGAGCCGATATGATAGATTGTATAGATATATATTTGCAAAATGCTATAGGTAATAAACAGGCTTTTGGTGGTATACAGATGATTTTCATTTGAGATTTGTATCAACTTCCACCTATAGTTAGTAAATCCGATAGAGAAATGTTTGTGAATGTTTATAAGTCTGTATATTTTTTTGATGCAAATGTATTTGGTCGTAGTGATATATCACTAAAAGTTATAGAATTGCAAACTATATATCGTCAATCTGACAGCAAATTTATAGATGCACTAAATGCAGTCAGAACCAATAAAGTCAGCCAATCCCACTTATCTATCATAAATCAAAATATAGTCAATAACCCTAAAATAGAAGATTGAGTCATGTATATCACTACCAAAAATGATAAAGTAGAATCCATAAATACCGCCAAATTGGATCAAATTGACAATAAACTATATATATACAAATCCAAAATCAAATGAGAGGTAACTGCAAAAGAATATCCAAATGATTATGAATTGAAGCTAAAAGTATGAGCACAAGTCATGTTTGTCAATAATGATATACACGAAAGATGGGTAAACGGAACTTTGGGCAAAATCAAAAAAATCAAATCTGATGATATAACCGTAGATATATATGATTGACAAACTGTAGAAATATATCCTCATAAGCGAAATATCAATAATTATACATTTGACCCTATAGATAAGAAATTGACTAGTAATAATGTATGATCTTTTGAGCAATTACCTATCAAATTATGTCGAGCATGTACTATTCACAAAGCTCAAGGCAAAACTTTTGAAAAGGTGATAGTGGACTTGGGGACTGGCGCTTTTGCTCATGGTCAGACATATGTGGCTTTGAGTCGTTGCACGAGTTTGGAGTGATTGATATTGACTTCAGCTATTACGCAATCTGACATTATTTTGGACGATAGAGTGGCGGAGTTTTTTGATAATATATAGATAGATCATATATATTCTGACTTTATGTGTATTTGATGAGTATATATCTTGCTACATTTATATATTGTATATATTATTTGATTTTAGTTTTGTTATATATATCATATTATTTTTGGGTTTTTATTTTTGATAATGAAGTCAGAATATATATGATATATATTAGACTTCTTGCGAAATACATCAATGTTCAAATATTTTTCAAAAATATCGGTTTATACCGATATTTTTAGTATATTTTAGTTAATAAATCAATTATTATAGTTCACGATACCACAAATTAGATTAAATCTTAATCAAAA
>JAYWGF010000174.1:0-1583 GCA_043778395.1 bacterium
TTGTAATTGAAAAAAAAGATGCTTAGTGCTTTTGCGAATCAAATCTGATCATCAGCAAGTTTTACACTTGGGGTTTATTAATTCTTCTGGTGAAAGCATACTACCGCAAACCTCACACTGATCGCCATTTTGTCATTCTGCTTTACACTTAGGGCAGGTTCAAGTTATATATCTATCTGGCAAAAATTTTTGGCAAATATTACAATACATTTGCTCGGTAGTTTTTTCTTCCAAAAGTCACTGTGTATATATTTTATCAAAAAAGTCATTACTGATAATTTGATGCTCGATACTATCAGTCCCCGCAAACAAATCAAACTCAATTCACAGTGATTTGAAATTTTGTGCATATATATCACGATATTTACTGCAAATTTCACTATATGTTAGTCAAGTTTTTTCTGCTTCTATCTCTATACCTACGCCATGATCATCTGTGCCGGATATATATATCACATCATCTCACATTGCACGACAAAATTTGGCATATATATCAGCAGGCAAATATGCACCTACTACCCTACCCAAATGTAATCTACCATGAGGATAAGGTAGTGCAGAAGTTATTATTTTTTTTGACATTATTTTTTCAAAAAATAAAAAATTACATATTTATATTATTTGATGATCTGACTTATTGAGAAATTACACTATCTAGATACGTACTAGCACTATTTTCATAACTAGCTAATCTATCTTTTAGTCATGGTATTTGTTTGATCAAATTTATTGCATCTGGATTTAGCATTCCAGATGGATCGTCCATAGCTCATTTTATTTGATCCAAAAGCAGCTGAGGGTTTTCTACTTTTCCTCACATATAAGAAATAAAATCTTCATCGTTTATTTTGTTTTTTAGTACAAAATTTACATAATCATTTCCATTGATACTAATGTTAGGCAAAGACATTATATTTTTATCAATAAATAAAGGTATATATTCTATAATCAAAAAAAAAGATTTTTCAATACATTATTTTGATATAAACTCACAAGTCAGGATATTGATAATATCTAAAAATATAAACGTTATTTGAGTATTATACTTTGACCAGGTTTTAGGTATTTTGGTACTGATGATGTGTGTAACATGGTTTGGGTTCCAAAATTTATACCGTCTTCACTTGATACAAGATCTTCATAAGAAATTGGGCAAACAGTTGTTGGTGACAAAACATTTATTGTTTTGAGTGCTAATTCCATATCTTGTATTGGCAAAAATAATATAGAAAAGTTTTTGATTTTTGTATTTAGGGTTATGTTGTTGTATATATATTCTTTGTGAAGGACCAATATATTATGATTATTGATATTATATACTGTTCATATATTTTTGATATATGATATATTTGGTGCTTTTTGCAAATCATTTGACAATATGGAAATATTACTGCCTCACATATATTTTACTATATACATAATTTATATTGATAATATATGATAAATACTTATATAGTATATATATTTATGATTTGATTACAATGTAATATACAAATCACAATATATTGACTTTTTGGTATATATATATTTTGTATATTATTTATATAGTCTGACTTATGCTTTTTTTTACCAAAATATATATT
>JAYWGF010000175.1:0-1566 GCA_043778395.1 bacterium
TACTGGTAATAATAGTGGATCAGCAATAACTACGCCAAATAGTAAGTGATCACTATGAGATAGGGTTTGGTTTGATAAAAATGGTAATGGTATACAAGACCCAGATGAACCATGAATTAGTAATGTAAAAGTAGAATTATATAATTGTAGTGGTACTAATATATTATGATCTACTATGACTGATGCAAATGGTATGTATATATTTAGTGGATTAGATGCTGGTAATTATAAGGTTAGATTTATATTACCAAATGGATATAATTGGACTATAAAGTGAACTGGTACAAATACTTGACTAGATAGTAACGCAGATAACAAATGATTTAGTGATTGTATATTTTTGGGAACTTGAGAAACTAACCTAAATATAGATGCATGACTTGTACTATCACCTAGTCAAATTAGCTGTGATGCAATTACTATATCTCCTATAGTAGTCACTAGCTGAGGCATTGTATCATATAATTGTCAATGAACAAATATATCTACTTGATATCTTATGGTCACTATGAGTGGATTAATGTCAGGCAATACTTTATATATATGATGATTATCTGGTACATTTACCATAAATAGCACAGGAATATATATTGCACAATGTGTAATAAATAGCGGTATCACTTATTGAGTCAAGAAATTTGAATTTACAAAATTTGAATCTTGTGCATACAAAGCAAAACCCGACTGAAGTATATGTGCAGTAGATACTAGTATATCTCCATATAAATCTGATAATATAAATTTTAGTACTTTATTGCAACTACCAAATCCTATATCTTATTGTAAGATGGAAGAGATAAATTTTGCTTGTACTAGTAGCCCTAAAAATAGTCAAATATATACCAAAGATGAAACTACATGTAGAACTACATTTACAGTCACTTGACAAATAAATACATCAACTGCAAGCGTTTGAAATTTTGTACGAAATGACAAAAATCAAAATGGTATACAAGACTCTTGAGAAGAATGATTATCATGAGCAAAGGTTGAATTATATACTTGTAGTGGTAGTAATTTACTAGCAACTATGTTTACTAATTCAAGCTGAATGTATATGTTTACATGATTATCATTTGGAAATTATAAAGTTAAATTTTATTTACCAAATTGATATAATTATTTTACCACAAAAAATGCTAGCTGAAGCACTATAGACAATGGTAGCGATGCATGAGGTGATTGATTTACAGATTGTTTTGTATTGGGTACTTGAGAAAATAGAACTGACATAGACGCTTGAGTATACTTCTTGTGAGGTGGTTGAGGCGGCGGTTGATGATGAGGTGGTTGAGGCGGCGGTTGACCTACAAATTATTGTGGCAATGGCCGTGTAGATAATGTAAATTGAGTTTTGGAGCAGTGTGATGATGGTATATTCAATGGATATGCAAGCAGCCGTTGTAATACAAACTGTACAGTAAAAACTACACCATTACCTACCAATATCATTGTACCAAAATGTGATTATGTAGATCCACCTAGTATAAATAAATGAGAATTATTACCATTCCGATGGTCAATGGAAAAAATTTCCAAAAATAACTCATGATATTCTAGTGACAT
>JAYWGF010000176.1:0-4336 GCA_043778395.1 bacterium
GATAAAAGATCAAATATCATATTTATATTATTTTTATCATATTTTGTAGAAATTTTTTGCAATAATACACATGATAGACACATATATATATGCTTGTCCAAAACCATATCCATTCACTCTAACCGAGCTATGGCTTTGGCTATTGTGGATATATATATACTTATTCTGGGTCAGAGGGTATTTTTTGATTGTCCAGAATTTCTATTATTTGTGATTATATTTAGTATTAGGTTTTGAGATTTATCAGTGATTTGGATGTTTGATATTTGGAGATATATATCATCTATATTTATATCAGTCAGATTATCTGACCTATCTTCATTTGACAAAATATGATTCATTATTTTTTTTTCTGTTTCTTGATCGGGATAGTCTATATATATACTCATCGCAAAACGATCCAAATTTGCCATAGACACAGGAAATGTGCCATAATCATCATGTGGATTCATAGTAGCCAATACCATAAAAGGCTTCGGCAAATCAAAAATCTTATCGTCTATAGTGATAGAATTTTCTGCCATAGCCTGCAATAGTGCAGATTGGCTTTTGGGAGTCATACGATTTATCTCATCTACCAAGACTATATTAGCATTTATGGGTCATAGCTTGACTTGCAGAGTATTTGTGACGGGATTGTATATATTACTACCGATAATATCAGTAGGTTGTATATCTACAGTTCACTGTATTCTACCAAATCCTAAGCCAATAATTTTGCTAAATTTTTTTACAATACTGGTCTTGGCTAGTCATGGATATCCACTGATGATGATATGATTTTTGGTTATGAGTCAGATGATCATAGCATTTATCACATCATCCATACCAAATATATCTTTGGCTATACTATTTTTTATTTTTTGAAATTCGGGTCTTATTATATTTATGTCCTTTAGTCAATTTTTTATAATATTTTGAGTTTCTATGTTTATGTCATTTTTTTGTATATCAGATATATATTCTGACTTTATTTGTATTTGCTGATAAGCAAAAAATCCTACCACCAATAATATCAATAATATCATAAAAAGTAAATATATCATAACCTTGTACTTTTTTATTTAAAAATATTTTACTGTACAAATTTGATTTGATGATCTAAATATATATGACGTAATATATAATCGTTATATCCAAAATTCACTATCATTCATTCACAAAATATGCATTAGGTCAAAATATTTTTGTCAAATTTAATATAAATTTAGTAAGTCGAAATATATTACTAATATATAATATAACTATATCTACAAAATCCTCCAAATTTACTATTTTATCATCAATGTATTTGGCTCAAATAAGCTCATCTCTTCAGATGTAGTCATCGCAAAAACTATAGTTGGATCAGACTTTGCAACTACAAACCATCTGCGTCATATAGCACTATATCCATATTCTCCACAGGGCAAATACGAATTATCATTTAGCAATTTTTGCTCGGTAGAGGTAGTATATGCACCAGTTGTCAATATTTCCCATTGTTCAAAATTTTTATCCTCATCTACTTTTTTGAATACACATCATTTTGGTGCTTTGATTCATAATTCATCAAAATTTGATATATTTTTACGACCAAACATTTTTATGATTTGCAAATCTGGTACTCGTTCTGAAGATATATATTTGTCTTCTGTCCACATATCACCCGTGGTATTGATGGTATATTTCCCATCATCAAATCTACAATTCAACACCATCATATATATATTTTTGTTTGAAAAAATTGTTTTACGAGATTCTCGATTACAATTACTTACAGGCAGATAAGGAGGCACCATATATGTATCTGATTTATCGGTTTGCGCAAGACCAGTTGCACTACCAAATACATCCCCACTATTATACATAATATTGGTATTTGATAAATCAGTGCCTGATTCATTTTTTAGTCAGCTGTAACTTTCGCCAGTATACAATATATCTCCAGTTTGCGAAATATTGATATTAGGTGTATTTATCGTACATCAAGATAATAAAACACAAATGCACATCCCATATATGTATATTTTCATATTTATTATTTTTAGATTAAAAAAACTTCTTGTCATTTTTTGATTCATCGTCGTTAAAGCTAACTTCTTTGCTAGGTGTAAAGTTTTGTTTTTTTGTGGAATGTGATGTATCGTCTTCGTCTACAGATATATATACTTTTGCTTTTCCCTCATGTTGAGTAGCATTTATGGTATGATTTTTTTGTGAATTTGATCATGAATTGTATTCTATATCATCATAATCAGATAATTTTTCTTGTTTTGGCTTTTGCGGATGATTTTGGTGAGGTATATTATTTTCACTAGTAGATACAAATGATTGACTACCGGGAAGTATGATATCGTTGGAATTTAGTTTGCTAGTATCTACTGATATAGTAGGTATATACTGACCTATTCTACTCATTTTATTTTCAAAATCTTTGTCAAAAACCTTCAATGTTTCTGTCAATTCTTTTGCTTTTTCGTATCAATTTTTGAGATGAAAGTAGTATCTATTTAGTTCGCCAACTATTTTATTATAATCATCATTTTGAGTCAATAAACTACTTGTTTTATCTTTTAGTATTAAGTTTTGTTGATAATACTCTTTTGTTTCCATCTGTAATTTTGTCAGACTATTTTTTAATATCCCATTTTCATTTTTTATTTTATTTATCATATCTTTATCTTGATATTGGAAATAAAACCATGAAAAACCTCCAAACCCTCAAATCAATATGCCTAGTATTATCATAAATATTTCCATGTATGATATATATTTGATAAATATTCTGACATCAATATAAATAAATACATATATTATTCAAGTTGATACTACGAAACTTTGAAATGTTTTTTATGCTTATTTATATATGATATTCAAGTTATATATGATATTCAAGTTATTTAGTTATAAATTTATTATAAAATATATTATATATTTTGATTTGTCAAATCTTATTATCAAATTTATTTTGAATTTAGCAATAATATATATATATATGAGTTTGAATATTTTATTAAAAAAAATAAATAACATGAAAAAAATATTATGATTTTTTGTAAGTTTTGTTTTGCTAAGTAGTATCATAACTCCAAGTTTTGCACTTACGCCTATAGCTAATAAATGAGTTAAAATTTTCACAAATAAAAAAGTAGACACTACGCCACCAACTCGGTTTAAGCCATCAGAAAGCGAAGATATCAAATATCGATTATCTGTTTTACCAAATCAAAAAGATGCTAATTATAGCGAATATATGGTTATACCAGCTATGTGATTAGTGTCACCTATAGTAAAAACCCCAAAAACTATCACCAAAATGACAAAAACCAAAGTAAATGGTAAAACAGTAAGTAAAAATGCACAAGTGGCAAATCCAGATTACATAAAGGCTATAGCCGGCAAAGCCGTAGACTTCAATAAATATTTTTCACAATGAGTACATCAATATCCAGGCACCCCAGATGTAGGTACAAAATGAAATACTGTACTTGGTGGTCATAGCAACTATTATATGAGCAAAAGGACAAATTACACAACTATATTTGGTAGATTGCCAGAATTAGATAAAAATGATCAAGTACGATTTTACAAAAAACAATCAGATGGCAAACGGATGTTGCTAAAGTACAAAACTGTAAAATCTTATGAAACAAAAGCAAATGACGTAAATGTAATACTTCCCATCAATAAGTGAACTAGCGAAGTTACGTTATATACTTGTGTGCCTATAGGTACAGCCAAAGAAAGACGAATAGTCAAAGCAGAAATATTTGAAGCAAAATTATTTGGTTAATAACTGATTATTATTTATATTGATTATCAATATTTATGATATTAGTGATATTATCTGACTTGAATATATATAGCTATATATATATATTTGGGACAGATTTTTTATTTTTATAAAAATATATAGTGAAAGATAAAATAAGATTTATGTTTTGGGGAAGGCTAACTTATGAAAAAGGATTTGATTTGATTATCAAATGGATAGACAAATACAAATGAAGTCAGATTATAAATAATATATATATAGATATATACGGTGAAGGACAGTATGCTAGTGACTTACAAAATCTAATTGCAATAAATAAAATCAATAATGTAAAATATTATTGACGACAAACTAGTGAATCTATCAAACAAAATATAGCCAAAATACACTATGCACTGATGCCAAGTAGATTTATAGAAACATTTTGATTATCTGCGCTAGAGGCTTGTGAAGCAGGCAAACCCTTGATAGGTTTTGCTAAATGATGATTGAGTCAATTTGTAATACCAAAATTGGATATATCTAGTTATGATAGTGACTATTGAGAATTTTGACAATTTGAAAAATGCATGATGGAAG
>JAYWGF010000177.1:0-14804 GCA_043778395.1 bacterium
AATGTAGCTGTATTTGAGAGAGTGACATGAGTAGAATTGATAGTAGATGATACGCCTTTGGTAGTAAAATTATCTAGCTATGATCATGACAAAAGACGAATAGCTAGAGAGGTATTGGGTAGATTGGTAAAAGATGGTCGTATAAATCCATTTTATATAGAAAAAATATATAACGAAACTTTGGATAATTTTGATAATATGTTAACAGAAAAAGGCAAAGAAGCATTGATAAATCTAAATCTTCCTATGCAGCATCCCGACATAGTCAAGATGATAGGTAAATTCAATCTAAGATATAGTTATGGTCAAAATCTCCGAATACATAGTATAGAAGTAGCGAAAATGTCAGAACTTATAGCAAATGAATTATGACTAGACTGAATGCTTGCCAAAAAGGCAGGTCTATTGCATGATATTGGTAAGATAGAAGTAGAGCAATGAGGCAGCCACACCAAAGTATGATGAGATATATTGCGTAAATATGCCTATGACGATGTGACTATAAATACTGCCGAGTGACATCATCACGACATCCCTATGCATAGCCCTATAGGCTGGATAGTAGCCGCTGCAGATGCTATATCTGCTAGTCGTCCGTGAGCCAGACTCAATAACAAAGACTTCTTTATCAAAAAAATGACTGAATTGGAAAATTTGATTATGGAAGTACCTGGAATACTAAAAACATATATCATGCAAGCTTGACGCGAGATCATGATATTTGTCAATCCTGACCAAATAGATGACTTATGAACTGCAAAATTACTAAAAGATATAGCTATAAAAGTAGAAAACTCACTAGATTATCCTGGTATCATAAGAGTAATAGGTATAAGAGAAACCAAAGTCATAGATTATTTGAGATAATATATATCCTGACTATATTAGTTCATAATCAAGTATACTCAACAATATTCAAACAAAAAACAATCACAAGCATAATCTGTATATATACCAAAACAAGCTAAAATATATATTATTTGATAAAAATAGTATGTTTTTTTTTGAAAAAAAATTTATATATTCTTTTTGCCATAAATAAAAACCAAATTTTATTTATTTGATTTTATCGATAAAGTATAAATTTATAAACTATATGATGATGATAACTATGTAGATTGACTATTCATAAACATAGCTGCTCAACTACTCTGATTCACAAACATATATGTGAGATTATTTGATTTTTGTGAGTTATCATACAAATCTTTTCGTCAAGTATATATTTTATTATTTGTGGGATTTATAATAGCTCGATCTGCTTCACCAATTATCCAATTAGTCAATCAAATAGTATAATCTATATTAAAATATATTGCCGCTACTATATTTTTTTGTTTTGCTATATATATACTAGATTTTTTTAGCCAATTATTTTTGAAATCATATTGATTTTGATAAGATTTTATAGATTTTTGCTGATTATATTGACCTTTGTAATAGACACTTGTAGTAGCAAATTCATCTATTATTATAGGTTTATTTAACAAGCTAATTCTATCAAAAAAATTATCATCACTGAGTATATCTTGTGTATCTAGCCATTTACGATCATAACTCGCTTTACCTCGGTTATAATAACTAAATCAAACCAAATCCACATATTCATTACCTGGGTAATAATCTTCCAAAATGGGACAATATCATTTTTTGGGATTTTTTTGTTCACAGCGCATTATATTTGATCATTGAGAAGGCATTATATCTGTAGAAACCATGTCTCGATGATTTATAGACCAATCAAATAATATATTAGTTTTGTCTAGATTTGCTTTTCTGCTAAGTTCATATACATGTACTCGAGCTTTTTTGAATTCATGTGGATTACTAGACCAAGGATACCAACCGCCATTCATCTCGTGCATAGTACGAAATATCACCTTTAGATTATTTTTTTTAATTTTTTCAAATAAATACATATATCAACTATCAAATTTGCCCTCAGCGACTTCCTTTGCGCTTAGATAACTTGGCGACAATGTGATATGTATTATTTTATTTTTTATAACTCCACTAAAATCATCGTATTCTGACCAAAACTTATCCATATTTGATTTATCACTTAGTATAATACTCACTACAGGCAAAAATATATCATTTTGCGATTCAATTTGAAGTTGCTGACTCAAAGTATTATCAAAAGACTTAAATCATAATACATAAGAATCACAAACTCCAAAACTACAAATACAAAAAATCAACAAACAATATGTATATCTCAAAATTTTGAACATAAAAAATAATCTGACTAAAGTATCATATCAATTATATATATATAAGTCAAAAAATAAAGATAAAATATTGATTTTATAAAACAAAAATATAAGATTAGCTATGTATTTATAATTTTTTATAAAAAAATGGACATAGCGCTGATAATGATAGTAATATATATATTTTTTTTATTTATGTTATTATTTTTGCATAATAAAATCATAAAAGATAATAAAAAAATACTAAATACTATAAGTCAGAATATAGACAATATCATATGTAAGATATCTATATATATTCACGATAATTCAAGCAAAATTTCTGATAATAAAACTCTGCAAGAAATATTATTTGCACCTCAAAAACAGTACCTGAGCAGCGAATTGCATATTGATGACAAGCAAAATTACTATAATAAACTGGTGAATAATTTAGATTATATAAATAATCTGACTGGTGATAATCTTACTGATCCGTTATCTCAACAGAATACAATCAAATGATTTGAAATTTTACAAAAAAATCAAAAAATCACTCAAGCACTAAAAGTTATAATAAGCATATGATCTATATGAGTATTATATTTATTTTGCGATAATTCATAAAAACATATGATTATTTATATTATATTATATATATCTTTTTTGGTAGTGCCTATCGGAATAGTTTGCATCTGCAAGCACATATATCCACATATATTTAGATCATACAAAGAGATTTTTAGCAAAATATATATATTATTATTGGCTATTTTGATATTATTTTTATTGATAAAAATATTCGGAATATTGCCAAATATAGATATGAATACATGAATTGGTAATTTTTATCTACATAGTATCTGATGAGGTGTTGCTTGTAGCATATTATTTTTGTATATTATGAAGTGTACAAATATATATATACATTGGTTTATCAGATTTTTGATATTTATAGGATTTTTGTGTACATTGTGAGTTTGTAATGAATTAGCTGAATTTGGATTGGAATATTTTCGTCTTGGAAGTATAAAATTTATGTCGCCAACACCACTTGATACACGATTGGATCTTTTTGCAAATACAATATGATGAATAACATGATTTATATTTACACAAGTATTTTTGAGGTCAGATAATAAATAATCTCTATGATAAAAGCGCTATACACTCTATATGGTGAGTGTGGGGGAACATATCCATAGGCTGGATTTCTGAAACCTCAAAACAAGTTAGTAATATATTGATGTCTCTAGCCATAGTAACAGGATTACAGCTAATATACAATAACTTGAAGTCATATGTTTTTTTGGTATTTATCAAAAAATCCAAAACATCAATATGCAGTCATTCTCTAGGTGGATCTATAACTATGGCGGTTAGTTCACTTATATTTTTGAGATTTTTGACTATATCTTCAGCTTTACCACAATAAAATTTACTTGTAGCGGACATATTATTTTGGAGTGCATTGGTATTTGCGTCGTGTATAGAAGATTCTACTACATCTACTCATATGATATTTTGACAAATATTTCAAGCTAACAAAGATAATCCTATAGTCCCCGCTCCACAGTACAAATCTATAATTAGACCTTTTTTGTTTGATAGTTTGTGAGATAATATATTGATACTAGTTTCAAATAATACTTCTGCACCAGAGGTATTTGTTTGAAAAAATGACTGTGGAGAAATCTTAAATTTTAGACTTTGGTCTAGTATATTTAGTGTTTCGTATATATATCATTCTCATCGCAAAACATCCAAAACAGTATCTGGCAAAAACATTATGTCTGCTAGTCAATTATTTATACCAACTATCATAGTAGTTATATTTGATTTTAGAAATGGATCATTTTTGAATGTGTCTTTGAGGCGAAGTAAATCATTTGGACTAGAAGTAAATTTGTCACTAACTATCAAAACCATCATAAATTCTCAAGTATTTTGTCACTGTCTGATCATAAGATGACGAAAAACTCACTTATGAAATTTTTGATCATATACATCATAACCGGTCTGCATGAGCAAATTTTTGGCATAAGTATATATATTGTTAGCTATATTATCTACAAGATAGCAAACATCTATATCCACTATTTTTGCAAATTCTCATTGTTTGTGAAATCCTATACTCCACTCTGATAATCTTTGACCTTCAGATATATATTTGCCAAACGAAAACTCTATCTTATTACGATATCATCGTATTTTTGGCGAAGGGACAGGATTTAGTATATTTATATAAGTATTATTGTCTGACTTTATATTTTTTTGATGATTTTCTTCACCCAAATATATATCGTCATCATCTTTTTGTAAATTATATGTATTTGAGTTTAATGGATCAAATATATATTGCATCTCATATCACTCAAATAAATATCATTCATCAGAATTTGAAATTTCTTGCACTACATCAAAACCATATCATTTGTAAAATTTTATAGCCGCAGCTTGTGTTTTTGACACTTGCAAAGTAGTTTTTATAATTCATAATTTGTAGTACATATGATATATACAGTTATCCATGAGGGTCTTTGCATATCATTTGTTTCTGTGAGATTCTATTATATATACTGACCAAATTCATCATATATCTGTATTTTGTCATTTTGTATCAAGTGTTGGTCCACATATCATCATACCTATGATATTATCATTATCCATCAAAAAAACATAATGCCTATTTGGATTATTAAATTTTTTGATCCAATGCAAATCAGTAGCCTCGTAAGCCTGCTGGTAGTTTATATCTATAGGTCAAAATGCAGTAAGTTCATTTTTTGCAGCTTCCAAATAAATATCACGAAATTCACTTCGTCTGTCAGAAGATAAATCATCAATTATATATATTTTATTTTTTTTATTGATAATATCAAAACTCTCTACTACTAATTGCTTTTTGATGATAAGTTGTTTGTTGTAATTTACTATCTGCCACTTGCAACCGCCACAGCCAGTTTTTTGAGGAGGTCTAATTTCGGTAGGTAAAATACCATCTTGCATATTTTTTTGATCAAGTGGACTATACATATAGTGTGGACAAAGTATCTGTCAGTCAGAATATTCCTCTGATATAAAATGAATCTTAGTAATATGTCACTGTATATAATCAGATTTACTTTTGATAACTCTTATGTCTACTATAGATTTTGGCAGAGGTCATCACTTGATAAGAATCTTGCGTCCATCGGTGTGGGTCGCAATTCATATGCCACCGTGTCACAGTTTTTCTATAGTTATATTTTCTATGATTTTGATAGTTTTACGTTTTGAGTCAGACATAGATATATATTTATTATAAAAAAACTACACAAGTCAGCTATATAATTGCGAATATCATAAAAAATTTTCTAAAATTTTAATAGGAGATATTTTTGATAATTTATATGTATTATTTTTGAAATTGCTTTTGGTAATTTTTGATGCATTGTTTTACTAATTCATGAGTTTGCTCTATAGATTTGATTCATCATATTTTTATTTTATCATATTTATCTTTTTCCAATTTTTTATATTCTTTGAAAAATAAAACCAGTTCCTCCAAAGAATGAGGATTTAGGTCTTCGGTAGTATGTATATGACTTCGTCTAGGATCTAATTTGGTAATTGGTACACATATTAGCTTCATATCAGGACCATCTTGGTCTTCCGTTTCTATGGTTCATATTACTCTTGCTTTGATTACACATCCAGGAAAAGTGGGAAATGTAGTCAGCATAATCACATCTACTGGATCTCCATCTCACTCCAAAGTTTGTGGTAAAAATCCATAATCAAAATTATAAAACATCTGATGATGGAGAACTCTATCCAAACAAAAAATTCACTCACTTTCGCTATATTCTATTTTATTACTAGATCATCTTACTATCTCTATCACTACATTGAGAATATCTTTGTCAATATTATTGTATGTAGATATATCATGTACCAAATTTGTCATATATATTATATTAAAAATGCTAAAAGTGAATCATATATAATTATTTATGATATAGTTTTCAAGTCATATGTCAGAATATATCATAATATAACTATAAAAATCATATATGTCAATCAATTTTACGGTTTATTTTTGACAAAAAATAGCTTTGTGAATATGATATATATATGCAAGAAAATACAAAAAATACAATCTGATTTGGCAAAAAAATAATCAATTTTTTTCAAAAATACAAATATAGATTATTAATAATCTGACTTTTTTGCATTATGGGTGTTTTTTGGTGAACGGATTTTGTATTTGCGGGTGATCTTATAGATAGGACTTGAGCTCAGTTTTTGACTGAAATGTATCTTACTTTTACTATCATAATCAAATTACTGTCATGGTTTTGGGTGATATTGGCAAACATAGCTGGTGGTTTACTTACAAATGGCTTAGTGACTGGCGATTGATTTTGATTGACCGAGACATTATATGGTTATCATAAATTTTTTCAAAATATAGCATGGATAATATTAGTGGCAATATTACTAAAATCTATAATCACTGATGCGGTTTTGAGTTATAAACCTGAAGCGTTAGTAGGTTGTATCAAAAACTGATTTGTTGCTAGTATAGGTATATATTTTAGCCGATGAGCAATAACATTACTCGTAAGTTTTGCTAGTGTGGTATTCGTAGCTATAAGTGATCTTTGAAATAACATTATCAAAACTAATCCTGCAGCATTAGAAAAAATACAAATAGCTACGCCATACAGCAACACCTTTGATTACTCCAAAACTGATAAAAATCCAAATACTAGTAAAGAAACTACGACTGATAACAATACCAATATACTAAATAGTATATGCAAACTATACTCTATATCTCAAACCAAAACACCTGATCAACAAAATACAACGATATCAATAGATAAACTCTTACCAACGGCAGATAATTTGGTAGGACCGTTGATGTATTTTGGCTATGGTATATTTCGCTTCAACAGTATAGCTATAGATAGTCCATTTGATCCAAAAACTGACGCCAATATAGGCAAAATTTGTGATAATCTCAAAACTTGATGAGTTCCTAGTGAATCAGATTTACAGACTATATTATGAACATCTACAGAAAAAGCCATAAAAGATAGACTTATGTCTCTTTTGATTATGTTACTAAATATAGTAACCTTTAGCCTTGCTTTATTGGTAATGGTAGTTGCAAATTTTTTGAGAATATTATTTATATGGATAATATTGGCGTTTGCTCCTCTGATAGTTTTATCGCGAGTTTTCAAAAAATCTTTTTGATGAGATGCTAGTAAGATATTTGATGATATATGAGCAAAAAGTATATGATCTATAGTCTGACTTATATTCCAACCCGCCATAAGTATATTTTGACTTTGTGTAGCGATGTTTTTTATAAATGGCATGTATTCTACATTTACAAGATTTCAAACCGATGACGAAAAACAAATAGCATCTACTACCAATGCCACTAACACAAATGAAAGTATTGACTGAAGCCAAATTTCATTTTGACAATGATGAAGTATAAATATAAAATGAAAATTATTTAATGATGCTGCTGGTGATATAGGGGGGGGATTCTGATATATTATGATGAGTGTGATGACTATATATATATTATTTATGATAATAAAGGTTAGCAATAGTTTCAATGAAGCGACCTGAAGGTTTACGCAGGATATTATGAAGCTGTGAAGTAAATTTATTTTTGATCAAAAATTACCATTTTTGGGATGAGCTAGTATATGAGCTATCACATGAGCAGATGGTAGAAAAGATTCACTAAAAAGCAATTTCCTGAAGCCAATAACTGATAATTTGGAGACAAATAAAAAAAAAGACGAAGATAAACTTAGAAGAAGATTTAGTGGATTTTTTGGAATAGAAGTAAAAGATATAGATTCTGGAAGTGCATCAGATGCAAAAAGTGCAATATTAAAATGAAAGATCAGCACCGATAAAGATAATGAGGCTTGAATAGAGTTGCTAAAGGCAACACCAAAAGGTATAGATAGCAAAATTGACAAACAATTAAAAGAGCTCAAAGAATCAACATTTAAATGATTTAAGGCGCTAAAGAAATCTATAGATACCGATATGAAGTGACAAGAATTTACATTTAAGAATGCAACAAATGCAAAAGAAGTCATAGAGCAACGATTCTTAAATTGATGAGCTATATTTATGAAACATGCCTATAAACTAGACATCAAAGATGATGACCTAAAAGACCCTAGCAAACTCAAAGTAATACTAAATAGTAAAAATGTAGTGTGAAGTTTTATAAATAAAATGCTAACCAAAGAGGAATTTGCAAAACAATTTGAAAACTCTAGCTTTAACACAACAAGTTGAAATTGAATTAAATTTGAGAATAACTGAGCTAAGATAGAATCAGAAGACAAAAAAGCAATTTGAGAAATAAAATTTACAGGTGGAGGAAAATAATATATTAATATAATATTTCAAAAATACTATTACTAATATATAATATGTATTATAAAAATATATATATGGTTATTGTATTCAAATATACATTATTAAAACGTTTTTTATAAGAAAAAAACTATCATGGCAAGCGTATAATTATTTTTATGATTTATAAATATATATAGATAATATAAATCGTAAAATATATTCTGATTTATAATACGAATACTACACTTTATCAAAAATTCAAGTAAAATTTCGCTTAGGATAAGTGCTGTTATTATATATATCTTTTGGTAAAATTTTACCTGACAGATAGTCAGACTTACTAATATATCTTGGCATAGCTCTTACATAGCTATCCGCCACTCACATCAATTTGATCATAGTCAGATAATTTGTTATCTCACCGTCAGATATTATGTCAGCAAAATGCAAAAATCTGTCAAAAATATTTTTGGGTAAGCTGGCATATATATTTTTTGTTATTGTGCATTTATCATTTAGTTTTATTTCTCAACTAGATATGATATATCCTAGCCTTCATCTATATTTCTCAAATTCTCAAAGATTTTTTATGGGCAAATTTTCGACTTTCGTCAGATAATTGCATGGCTCGCATGGATACGTTATTCTTATTTTTAGATTATTTCATATTCTGACCTCATCACCTGATTCTAATTTTTGACAGAAATCACCGCTTATACATATATTTTCTCTGATTTTTCATGGTAATATATTATATCTACCAATATCATCTTCACAAGATATCAATACTTGTCTAGGATTATCCGCAGATGCATTTATATCTCATAATATTCACCAATTTTTTTGTAATCACAAAGATTCTTGTGGAACCATAACCTTTCACTTTTCATTTTTGATAAAAAGATTTTTTATGTAATACATGATATTTGTGCAAATAAAGCATTCAAAATTATTGTATATATAATATATCTGACATCAAATATAATACCAGTCAGACTATATAGTGATATATAAATTGCTTATGATATATATTACTTATTATTGATCGCTACTATACCATTACAGTTTGGATAATCACTACAACCCCAAAAACTACCTCTACGCGACGATCTCATAACCATACTTTTGCTACAAATTGGGCATAATGGCTTCTCTCAAATATAGTTTACTTCGGCTTCATACTGTTTTGGTGATTTTATCCATTTGACGGTAGGATATTCTGTACTGGTCAAAAAGGCTCAGAATCTTCAAGTTTTGACTATAATAGTACCTCAATCGGGGCATGGTAATCATTCATATTTAGCTTTTAGTTCTTCTAGTTTACTATTTGCATCTACTCAAGATTCTACATAATCGCATTCTGGATACTGATCACATCATACAAATTGTTGCTTACTACCTTTAGAAAATCTTACCACCAATTGTCAGACATTGCATTTTGGACATATTTTGCCTATAGCCAATGATACTTTTTCTGAAGTTTTGCTATGAGCGAGTTCAGACTCAAATCATACATAAAAATCCTGCAGCATTTTTTGCCGATCTAGATTACCATTTGCTATGTCATCAAGATTGTTTTCCATTTTAGCAGTAAAATCATAATCCATCAACTTGTCAAAATATTTTTCCAAAAAATCATTTACACTAAAAGCTATTTCTGTAGGTTTTAGTTTATTATTATCTTTGGTGATATATCATCTATCTTGTATAGTGGTGATGGTACTGGCATATGTAGATGGTCTACCAATTCATTTACTTTCTAGTATTTTTACTAAACTCGCCTCAGTAAATCTCGCTGGTGGTTTGGTCTGATTTTGTTTAGCAGTAATAAGCGCGTTGGTCAGGATATGTTTCTTATCTATATATGGCAATTGTATATCGTCATCTTCGTATTTTAGTATCTTCAACCAACCATCAAATTTCATGACCTTACCTATCGTCTGCCAAATTTGATTATTTGATAAAATTGGCTCTCGTATATAAGTTGTACTATCAAAAATACCGCTACTCATCTGACTTGCAAGAGTTCTCCTCCAAATCAAATCATAAAGTTTAGTTTCATATTGTCATAATTTTACAGTTTCAGGAATGACAGATATATTGGTAGGTCTAATTGCCTCATGCGCCTCTTGTGCGGTTTTAGATTTGCTAGTATATTGTTTTTCGTGGCTATATTTTTCACCAAATTTGTCATATATATATTTTTTTATATCATTGATTGCCTGACTTGATATGCTGGTGCTATCTGTCCTCATATATGTTATCAATCATGCTTCATATAGTTTTTGAGCAGCAGACATGACTGATTTGACTGGTCGACCAAATACGCGACTTGCAGTCTGCTGCAATGTACTAGTAGCAAAAGGTGCTGACGGATTTTTATAACTTTCTTTTTTGATAATATCCACTAATTCAAAATCAATCTTTTTTTCTATATATATATTTTCGTTATTTGTTTTGATGTCAGTTTTGGATTTTATATCTTTTTTTATAATTTGTAATTCTGAAAAAATTTGATCTATGGTAGATTTTGGAAATCTAGAACCACTAAGATTTTTAACATCTTCATCGTCATTTTCTACTACTTCTATTTCAAATCATATAATTCAATTTGTATTAGCTTTGTGTATATAATCTGGTGTAAACTCAAATTGTTTGGTAAGTTTTTCAAAAGTATCAATCTCCAAATTTGGTCGAATTTTAGCAAATATATCTTTTCATTCTTCAAATAAATTAGTCAGATTATTCCATTTGTATATATTTGTGACTATGACCATTTCTTCTACATTTGTAGTTTTATTGATGATTTTGATATTTTGTCATATGGTTATATCATCAAAATATCTATTTTTTTCTTCTGGATTTAGGGCTCTAAGATCAATAGTTTTTTTACCATCAAGTATTTCGTTGAATATATTTGTATCTGTAAAATTCAGATAATTCTCTTTGATGTTTATATTTTTGAATTTTTTGAGATATATATTTATATTTGTAGATTTGTCAAAAAACAAACTAGATTCCAAAGTCCAAAATTCTTGAGGCTTGAAAGACAAAATCTGCCTTTCCTTTTGTACTATTAGTTTTACAGCTACAGATTGCACACGACCAGCACTTAGTCACATTTTTACTTTTGACCATAATACAGGCGAAATACTAAATCATACCAATTTATCCAAAACAGCACGTCATTTTTGTGCATTGACCATATCCATATCTATAATTCTAGGATTTGCAATTGCTTTTTCTATAGCGGGTTTGGTGATCTCATTGAATACAATCCTGGGATTAGTTTTTGGATTTAGTCAAAGTTGGGTGGCTAGCTGATAAGCTATTGCCTCTCACTCACGATCTTCATCGGTTGCAAGTATCACATTACTGTGTTCTTTTACCAATTTTTTGAGTTCTGATACGACTTTCTTTTTTTTATCATCTACCTCATAGCCAGGTTCAAAATTTTTCTTTATCAAAGCTGGCATATTTTTATCACTTAGTCCAGTAATATGACCAATACTCGCTTTGATCGTATAATCTGCGCCAAGATATTTACTTATTGTTTTGATTTTACCAGGAGATTCTACTATCACCAAAGATCTACCATTTTTGATCAATGGTTTGGTCATATTTTCTTTTACAACTTTTTTCAAAATAGGTTTTTTGGCTATAGGTTTTTTGATTACCGCTTTTTTGACAATTATTTTTTTATCGGTTATTTTGGGCATATTTTTGTATTAATTGTAAAACTATATATTTTATAAAGATATATAAAAGATATATAATATATATTCTGACTTTATTTTTAGTAATTTGAGATTTATCACTATCTATATATATATTAGCTTATTTTTCAAGTATAATATAATAAGCTATATTTTGATATGTAGCAATAACTATTATTTGAAATATATATAACAGATACAGTTGTACAAATATATATTACAAATTATGTTTTGGATATTGAAATAAGTCAGAATATATATATGATATATGTATGACTCTAAAAGAAATGCTTCGCACCACGACAAAATTTATAGAGATATTACAGGTAAATGATATAAAAACTGTAAAAGATTTTTTGGGTTATCTGCCAAGAAATTACGAAAACCGCAGTGATATCATAAGCATAAAAGACCTTCAGCCAAATTTAGCTACTAAACAATCTATTTGCGCAAAAGTAATTGATAAAAAATTAATAAACCCTAAAAGCACCAAAAGATTATTTGAAATATCATTAGAAGACGAAAATGGACATCATGCTTTTGCGCAATACTACAATGCAGCATTTCAAGTTGCTAAATTAGAAAAAGATAAACGATATATACGAATTGGCAAAATTATAAATAAAAAAGGTAAGATAGTATTTTATCATCCAGAAAGTGTAGAGTCTGCTGATCCTAGTATTAGCGACACTATTGGGAATGGTAAAGATGATAATGATAATAACTCTATAGAATATTGACTAGATATGACCAATATAGCTAGCCAAAAAACAGGAAGAATTTTTCCTATATATAGTGAATTGATGGGAATCAAGCCTGCACGATTTGCTGATAAAATATACAAAAATATAGATCTTATACCAAAATATTTTATTGATCATCTGCCAAATTGGTTTACTGAAAAATATGACCTGCTAAGCCTTAGCCAGACTATCACTACTTTGCATTATCCTAGTGATTATGAAATACTAAATAAAGCTAGATATAGGATATATTTTGATAAATTACTAAAAGTGCAAGTAAATAGCTTACTAAATAAAAAAATATATGAACAAAAAGATGAAATTACTGAAAATATATATAAAAAAAATAGTCAGACCAAAGTAGACTGGAATATAATAAAAGAATTTGTGGATAGTTTACCTTTTGAACTTACTCCTCCACAAAAAGTTTGCATAAAAGAAATTGTAGAAAATTTTCATAGTGAAAAACCTATGCTTAGACTTATGCAATGAGATGTATGAAGTGGCAAAACTATAGTAGCGGCTATATGTGCTTATTATATGATACGCAAATTTGGCTGACAAGTGGCTTTTTTATCACCGATAGAGGTGCTAGCGCAACAGCATTTTCATACACTTAGCAAATTATTTTATCCATTGGGTATAAATGTAAAATTACTTACATGATCCATTAATAAAAGCAATAAAGATAAAATAAAAAATGATCTTTGGTATTGAAGTATAGATATAGTGACTTGAACTCATGCCATCATACAAGATGATGTAAGTTTCAAAAATTTACGCTTTGTGGTAATAGATGAGCAACATAAATTTGGCGTAAAGCAACGCTGATGGTTCAAGAAATTTTGTAGTCCACATATATTACAAATGACAGCGACTCCTATACCTAGGTCATTGGCACTAGCGTTTTTTGCAGAATTTTCAGTAAGTATAATAGATCAACTGCCCGCTGGCCGCAAACCTATATTTACCAAGATTATAACCGCAAAAGATTATACAAAATTGAAACCTTGGCTACTAGATAGAATTCAAAAATGACAAAATATATTTATTGTAGTGCCTTTGGTGGAGGAATCAGAGCACCTGGATGGCGTAAAATCTGCCATAAGTACATATGACGAAGTATGTGATCTATTGGCAAAAGATATAAGATATATATATAAATGAGATAATTGAGATAATCTGACTGACGATAAGTCAGACAATATTGATAATATATATGAACAACATAACTTTTCGCCATATATATGACTTATGCATGGCAAACTAAAGCCTGCACAAAAATCAAAAGTCATGGAAGACTTCAAAAATTGAAAAACAAAAGTGCTTGTATCTACGACCGTGGTAGAAGTTTGAGTAGATATACCGCACGCGACCATTATGATTATCAAAAATGCAGAAAGATTTGGACTTAGTCAATTACATCAATTACGCTGACGCGTAGGTAGATCAGATATACAATCTTATTGCTTTTTGGAAACTAACAAAAAAGATAGCGAAAGACTTCAGGCAATGGAACAATATACTGATGGATTTAAGTTAGCAGAAATAGATATGAAATTACGTTGAGCTTGAGAAATAATGTGATTTCGTCAAAGCGGTCAGTCAGATATACCCATAGAAATATTATCAGATATCAAATTTGTAAGTAAAGTGCAACAAGCAGCTCAAGAGCTTATAGATATTTATCCAAAACTACAAGAACTACCTGCATTTAGGGAAGATATAAATTTAATTTGAGGTCAGTTGCTAGTATAAAATATATA
>JAYWGF010000178.1:0-1554 GCA_043778395.1 bacterium
TAAACTAATAAAAGAATACATAGAACAACAATGACAAAATGAAATTAAATTAGATTAAAAAAGCCCCCAGCTTTAGCTGGATTGGGATGTTTACTTTGGTAATTATTGCAATTTGTGGTAAAGTGATTTTTTCTATTTGAAATAAGTCAGAATATATCTATAATATATATATGCAAGACCTCAAATATATACTAGAATCAAATGATGATATACCTTATGAGATATATCTAAATGGACTGACTGAACAAACTGTCAGAGCTATATCTGCAGATCAAAATGAACCCGAGTGGATGCTAGAGCATAGACTGAAGTCTTTGGAAGTTTTTTGTAAACTCAAAATGCCAAGCTGGGGTCCAGATTTATCAGGGTTGGATTTGGAGAAGATAGTACGATATGCTAGACCCGCAAAAGACTACAAATGAGCTAGCGACGATTGGTCAAAAGTACCAGAAGAAATACGCAAAAAATTTGATGGATTAGGGATACCTGAGGCGGAAAAAAAGCATTTGGCTGGTGTGGGCGGGCAGTATGATAGTGAAAATGTATATCACAAAATCAAAGAAAAACGAGCTGCAAAATGAGTGATTTTTGAGGATATGGCAGCAGCTTTGCAAAGTCATGGCGATTTGGTAAAAAAATATTTTATGAAATTAGTACCGATGCATGATCACAAGTTTGCAGCATTGCACGGGGCTGTGTGGAGCGGAGGCACTTTTATATATATACCTAGCGGTGTAGTGCTGGATGAGCCACTGCAGGCATATTTTCGTATGAATACATATGGCTGAGGGCAGTTTGAGCATACATTGATAATCGTAGAAGATGATGCGGTAGGCAATTATATAGAGTGATGTAGTGCACCAAAATATGATATGAAGTCGCTCCATGCTGGTTTGGTAGAGATTTTTGTAGGTAAGAGAAGTCGTATGAAGTATAGCAGTGTAGAAAATTGGTCTACCAATACCTATAATCTCAACACAAAAAGATCTATAGTGCAAGAAGATGGCTTCATGGAATGGATAAATGGTAATTTGTGATCTTGCGTCACTATGCTGTATCCTTGTACTATATTGCAGTGAGATCGTAGCAAGAGTGATAATATATGAGTAGTAATGGCAAATGCTGGACAGGTGCAAGATACCGGTAGTAAAGTCATACATATAGGTCGTGATACATCTAGTACGATAATTAGCAAATCTATCAGTAAATCTGGTGGTATAAGTATATATCGTGGTATAGTAGATATCAAAGCTAGCGCCATATGAGCTGTAAATGGAACTGAATGTGATGCTTTGTTGATGGATGATGATAGTGTAAGTACCACAATTCCACACATAAATGTAGCTAACTGAGAATCTACCATAGCTCATGAAGCTAGTGCTGGCAAGGTGGATGAGGTGATGGTTTTTTATATGATGTCACGCGGGCTGGACGAAGGTCAGGCTATGGCTATGATAGTCAATGGTTTTATCAGTCCGATAGTCAAAAGATTGCCGCTCGAGTATGCTGGTGAACTAAATAAACTTATCGAGATGGAGATGGAATGATCAGTAG
>JAYWGF010000179.1:0-4271 GCA_043778395.1 bacterium
ATAGCTATACATATCACTATATGAGATAACCTCAAAACTATACTCATCAATGACGAATATGGCGAGTCAAGTTTTGTAGTAGACTGACATTTGACCAAAAAAGAATTAGCTACTCTAGATAAATATGATTACAAATGATATGAGCTGAGATATGATCAAAATGAATCTGACTTGCTAGGTAAATTTAGGGATAAAATTATAGAAAAAACTGGTGATAATTTGAATTCCCAAATAAATAAATCATTAAATAAAAAAGTAAAATTGTCAGAAGAAGAATATAAAATATATTACAAAGATATATTTGACTCAAATTTTTGATGAATAGAAAAATTAGCAATATATACAGCAAATCAAATACACGATATAAAAATAGGTAAAAAATCAATAGAAAATATATCTACAAATTGCTGATATGATAATATATGAAATGATAATAATCCTAAAACTCCTAAATGATTTCAAAAATTCTTATGCTATATATACGATATATCTCCCGAATATCTAAAATCAATACAAAATAAGATCAATAATTTAAATCAAATAGATATCGCCAAAGTAGACTAGATGTATAGGTTTTAGTTTTTTGTATATATATTTGAAAATTAGGTCAGAATATATATGATATATATAATTATTATTTACAAAAATATATATTAGCCAAACGACTTATGTTAGAAAAACTTGAATCAATTATTGCCGAGTACAAAATGTATCAGGATCAGCTTTATGACTCTGAGATATTTACAGATATAGAAAAAGTAAAATGAATCAATAAAAAACTAAAATCACTCCAAAAAGTGTATGATCTCAGTATAAAATATATATCTACAAGCGAAGAAATACATGACGCAAAATCTATGCTTCAGTCAGATACAGATATGGATATGATAGATTTTGCAAAATCGGAGATAAATCTTGGTCAAAAAAAATTGGAATTGTTGGAAGAAGAGCTAAAGGTAGAGCTTTTGCCAAAAGATCCAAATGATGAAAAGGATGCATTTTTGGAAATACGCCCTGCGGCTGGTGGCGATGAGGCGGGTCTTTTTGCTAGTGAATTGCTTCGTGGATATATGCTATTTGCGGTGAGTCAGTGACGGAAGCTAGAAATTATAGATGAGCAATTATCTGATATATGATGAGTCAAGTTAGTAGTAGTCAAGATAGAATGAGATAATGTATATAGCAAGTTAAAGCGAGAATCTGGTGTGCATAGAGTGCAGCGTATACCTGCTACAGAATCTCAATGAAGAGTGCATACTAGCACGATTACGGTTGCCATCATGCCAGAAATAGACGATGTGCAAGTCCATATAGACCCCAATGATATAGAAATGGATACATATGCTGCATCTAGTGCATGAGGTCAAAATGCCAACAAAAATCAAACCGGCGTAAGACTTCATCATAAACCTACGGGCCTGATGGTAAATATATGAGAAACCAAATCCCAACTCAAAAATAAAGAAAGAGCTTTTGCTGTACTTCGCAGTCGCATATATCAGATAGAACAAGACAAGCAAACAGCTGAAGTCAAAGAGCTTCGTGGTGCTCAGATAGGTACATGAGGTAGGTCAGAAAAAATCCGTACCTACAATTTTCCACAAGATCGCATCACTGACCATCGTATCAAGAAATCTTGGCCAAATATACCATGAGTGCTAAATGGCCAAATGTGAACCATAATGGATGATATGACCATAGCTAGTCGTGAGTGATTTGCTAGTATTGGGACGGATGATGAATATTAGTGTTTGTATATATCAGTAATATTGTCTGACTTATGTGCTTTATGGTATATATATATTTGCAAAATTAAGCTAAACTAGATATAATATATATATATTTTTTTATTTTATGAATATATATATTATGGAATTGGAAATTACTAAAGAATTAAAAAATCCAATCACTGATATGCCAAAACTAATAAAATGTATAGATGATGAAGCCAATATGTGAATTATTTATTCAAAAACTATTTTTGCTTATATATGTGGACAAATATGTGGGATATTGTATTATAATATTTTCAATAATAATGTTGATTTGGAATGACTTTATGTTCATGAAAAACTTAAAAAAAATCACCAATCTAATTGATATAATATATGATCTAGACTTTTATATGAATTATTAATTCAAGAATCACCAAAATATATTTCATTATATAGTTTAGAAAGTGGAATGATTTTTTATAAAAATATATGATTTTCTAAAATAGCTGATTCTCAAAAGCTTGAATCTATTAATCTATCTAAAATTAAAAAAATCTAGAAAAAAAATTAGAATCTCCAAGATATCTAAAAATTACAGAAGAAGTTTTAGTCAGACTATGAATAATCTCAAAATAAATTAAATTATATTTGCAGCATATATATTCACAAATAGTTTTTGGTAATATTTGCTTGATAAAATAATATTCAAAAATGGAACTCAAGCGAATAAACTCGAACAATTAGACGAAGAATATGGTAAATCACTAAAAGAGTATCTTGTAAGCTATGATATCAAAAAAATAGTCTGCCAAATTAAAGAAATAAAATTTATAGATTTTTCAAAACTAAAACCATACGATGAGTCAATAAGTATGAAAAATAGACATATAAAAAGCTACAAAAATTAGATAATTACTTAGATAAGTATAAAAATATATATTAAGATATTTAGATTAGAACGTTTTATATATATTTACATATCAACATAAAATCTATTGCAAAAGATCAATTCGTGAATATATTTATTATATTTATATAATAATCAAAATAACTACAATGGAATATGAAAAAGATACATCTAAATATAGTTATAAAAAACGAGAAAAGATTATTAAAATTTTTTGCAGAAGAATGGAAAAATGAGAATCAATTAATGATATATGTAAATTTGAAAATATCCGCTATGATACAATAAAATATAGAGTCGATAGTGATGAATATTTTTCAGATTTGTGGACGAATTCTAAGAATTTATATATGGAAAATAAGATAAGATTAATATGTGAATATATATCATCCAGATGAATATCATTAATATCAGCTGCCGCAAAATGTGGAATAGCAAAAAGTACTATATATAAACGAATAAATAATCATGAGATATACAAAGAACTTATACATATGGCATACCAGTGAAAAGCTTCTCTTGTAGAAACAGCACGATTTAAACAAATATTGGCATGAAATACAAGAATATTAATAAAAGAGATGACGGCTATGTATCCAGATGAGTATAGATAGGGTTTATTATAGATCCATATCATTGCAGATTTTAGCTAATTCATCGTCAGTAATTCATAAATATCTTTTAGTTACTGCTATATTACTGTGATTTAGATTATGTTGTATTAACTCTATTGGAACTCATTTCATTCTAGCTTGATATCATCGAGTCTTCCTAAGAGTATGTCATCAATAACTACCTTGCAATCAAACGCTTTTGCACCATTCTTGAATAAGTATCCAAGCCATTCACCTATTTATAGACTTTGATCATATAGGTGATTTTTTTGTATGAAAAAATATAAAGCTATTTGGGTCGTTTACTATATAATTATATTCTTTTTTATATATTTCTAATGTTTTATTAACCTTAGGTGTTATAGAAACACGATGCATTTTATTTGTCTTAGATTCTTTTATATCAAAATAAGATTTTATATTCAATTCAGAATCAAATAAATGACTTATTCTTATTGATAACAAATCAGAAATCCTCAAAGCACTATTTATTCATAATTCAAATAGTAATAAATCTCTAATTTTATTTGATCATTTTAGTTGATTTTTGATAGCGTTAATTTGTGAAATAGATTTTATCGGATCTGCTTTTTCCATATGTTTTTATTAGACATAATATAAATATATAATATATATGTATAGTATTATATAAGTACATTAAAATTACAAATCATTGTTCTAACTTAAATAAAGCTATAATGCGATTTACTAAACACAATGATAATTGTGTCTAATAAAAATATATAAGCTTGATAAAAAATATATAAAATATATGTTATAAATAATGAATAGAGATACTAATAAATATATGTGAATAATGTTTGGCTGAGCTGTATGAGATGCTCTAGGTTCTGCTACAGAGTTTTTGCGTCCTGGTATGTTTGCGTATCTTACTGACATGATATGAAGCATCAAATTCAAAACAAAACCCTGAGAATGGACTGATGATACTTCTATGACATTATGTCTTGCTCAAAGCCTTATAGATTGTAAATGATTTGACATAGAGGATCAACTTGATAAATATTCATTACG
>JAYWGF010000180.1:0-4267 GCA_043778395.1 bacterium
GGACAAGCATATATATATGTGTCTATCATGTGTATTATTGCAAAAAATTTCTACAAAATATGATAAAAATAATATAAATATGATATTTGATCTTTTATCAACAAAAAAATCATAACATAATAAAAATATATGCTATGATTGATGTTTGTGAGATGTGATATACTATTTACTTCCACTTACATTAAATCTTATTGGATTTTTTTCATTAGGGAATTTTGCACTTCATGTTATTTCCACATTTCTAAGCTCTTCTGGAATTCAAGTAGCATCCAAAACTACTTCAATACTACTAAATCAATCTTTCCCAGTTGAAATTGAATATGATTTGACCGGAACTGGTATAGAGCCGTTCATCACAGCTTCAGGTTCTCCTACTATAGTTCATTTGGTCCAATCCAATATATTTCACAAATCTCATACCAATGTATAAGTGTTTCATATCGATCTAGTAATATCCAATTTTCATACTTGAGAATATCAACTATCTACATTCTTTTTTTGTGATGGCGAGATGTTTGGACTGGTACAAGAATTCAATGCTAATAATAACGCAGCAGCTAATGTTGCAACTCTTGAATTATTTCATGATTTACGTGGTTTTTTGTTACTTCCCGTTTCTGTTGTAGTTTGTGAATTGTTTTTAGTTTTCATGTATATGTTTTTGAAGATATAAATATATTGCAATTTGAAGTATAAATATTAATATTATTTTGTCAAGTGATTATTGATATTTTATTTTATATACTTTTTGTGTTTAGATTAGAATAATTAATTTCTTCTTTAACTGTATCTAACTTGTTATAATCTAAAATCGCGTGGTGCTATGCCTCAAGAAAATCCTTGAGCTAATAATAAAAATTTTTCGTATTCATAATTTTAATTGTTTTGTTTTGAAGTTATTTATTGTTAGGAAACTTTACAACCTGTAATTTTTTGGAAAACTATCTATTCACAACTTCTATATAATCATTATATACATATTTGTCAAGTCTTTTTGAAATAAATTATATATACTCTTTTTATTAAATTATTTTTTATTTTAGCGAATATACTATCCATCTAATAATAAATCCTCGTATTACTATAAGTAGTAAACTCGAATTTATTTAGTTGATAGAGTGTATATATTAACTGAGCAGAATTTTCTATTTGAAATAAGTCAGAAAATTCCTATTATATATATGACTATATATATTATTTTATAATCTGACATAAATTTTTGATATGCAATCACATGATCCATTATATTGTATAAGACACAGTCTATCTCATATACTCGCACAAGCCGTCCATAGATCTATAGATCCTCTTGCTCAACTTGGTACTTGACCTGCCGTAGAAAATGGCTTCTATTATGATATATCATTTTCAGAAAAATCTGAGAAAATATCTGAAGAAAATCTCAAATCTTTGCAAAAAAGTATGGAATGAATAATAAAAGAATGACAGGAATTTGGTGTATATATACCCAAAGATCTCACTGAAGCTATATATATATGCGATCTCATAGGTCAAAATTTCAAAAAAGAGCTTTTGCAAAAATTTGCTGCAAAGTGAATTACTAATTATAGTTTTTGGTATAATTATGTAGATGCACAAATGTTACCAAGATTGCAAAAAATATGTAAGTCAGAATATATATCTGATATGACAAAAATTACTGAATATATATCTACAAGATCTCAAATATCTATCGGGAAAAATATATTTATAACTTTTGTAGATTTGTGTGAAGGTGGACATATATCCAATACCAAAGATATTATAGAGGGGAGTTTTGTGCTTGATAAAATCGCAGGCGCATATTGGCAGTGAGATGAAAATAATATACAGATGACTCGTATATATGGTTTGGCATTTGCTACAAAGCAAGAACTAAAAACATATTTGACATTTTTGGAAGAAGCAAAAAGACGCGATCATCGTATTATTGGAGCTAAGATGAAATTATTTACTATATCAGATTATGTATGATCTGGCTTACCTTTATTTCAACCAAATGGTATGATAATCCGCAAAGAGCTTGAGGATTTTTTGCGATCTTTGCACAAAAATAAATGATATAGTAGAGTATGGACACCACATTTGGCAAAGGAAGAACTTTATAAAGTTTCTGGACATGCTGGTCATTATTTGGAAGATATGTTTAGCGTACATGGCGGTACATCAAAAGAAAACTTTTTCTTGAAACCTATGAGCTGCCCTCATCATATGCAAATTTTTGCTGATAATAGTTTTTCTTATCGTGATATGCCTATTAGGTATTTTGAGCCAGCGACTGTATATAGAGATGAAAAAACTTGACAGCTTAGCGGATTGACTCGTGTAAGATCTATAACTCAAGATGATTGACATTTATTTTGTCGTATAAATCAAATTCATACAGAAGTCACAAGTATAGTAAATATAATCAAAGAATTTTATACTACGATGGGTATGATGGATGGATATTGGGTTAGGCTTTCTTTGAGAGGAGACGATAAAGAAAATTATCTTGGTAGTGATGAGATTTGGAATATTGCAGAAAAATCTTTGACTGATGTTTGCAAAGAAGAAAAACTAAATTATAAAGAGTGAAAATGAGAGGCTGCTTTTTATGGCCCTAAGTTAGATTTTATGTTTAAGGATGCTATAGGTCGCGAACATCAGTTGGCTACATGTCAATTAGATTTTCAGATGCCAGAGAGATTTGAGCTTTGATTCACAAATGAAAATGGCCAAAAAGAAAGACCTATAGTGATTCATCGTGCTATATCTTGAAGTTTGGAAAGATTTATGTGAGTGATGATAGAGCATTTTGCGGGTGATTTTCCTTTGTGGTTGACACCAGAGCAAGTCCGCATCATACCTGTAGTTATGGATAAGTTTGATATATATATATCACAGGTATTGTCTGACTTATTATTTTCTGAAATTAGAGCAAAAATTGATAACAGCGATGACAGTTTTGCCAAAAAAATACGCAATGCAGAAACAGATAAAGTATATTATATATTGATAATATGAGAAGAAGAAAGTAATAATAAATCATTATCTATACGCAACGTTCGCACTAAGCAACAAATCAAAATTGATAATTATTTGGATTTTGTATCCGATGTATCTAGTGAAATCAAAAATAAAAAATTATAAGTCAGGATATAATTTATATATATCATCTTTTTTAGTATATACTAATATATAATATGAATTATCGATTATTGAAATCTGAGCCGTCGGTATATTCTTGGGATGACTTGATAAAGGATGGGTATAGCATGCGGGATGGAGTGAGAAGTTATGAAGCTAGAAATAATCTTAGCAAGATGAAAACCTGAGATATGGGGTTTTTTTATCATAGTAATGAATGAAAAGAAATAGTATGAGTGTGCGAAGTGACACAAGAATCTTATCCTGACCCTAGCGCAGATGACCCAAAATGGCTAGTAGTAGAAGTAAAACCAAGCTATAAATTCCAAAATCCTGTAACTTTGGCAGATATCAAATCAAACTCTAAATTATCAAATATATCTTTAGTCCGTAGATCTCGTCTAAGCGTTGCGCCAATTACTAAGTACGAATTTGACGTAATAATAGATATGAGCAAAAGTAAATAATATATTGATAGGAATTTTATATATACCGTAATATATAATGAAAAAAAATATAGATTTATGATTTGAAAAATATTTGTCTCTTGATCCATACACTTTTGATCAAAGTGAGTCTTGATGGAGATGATTTGAAAAGAATTCCATTAGGGAATGTATATTTTCTAATTTTGAAAACAAAAGTAAAACTTATGATCTAATAAATTTACTAAAATTTTATCTAGAAAATTATAAATTTAATAATACAAATAAGCGCCACAAAAGGCTTCATAATTTGATGAGATTTCATATTTGACAAATTTATGCTCAAATTTTAGAATATGACAACGCAATAATGTATTTTTCTAAGCTACAAGAGGAACTATATGATGGAGTTTGAAAAAATTATCTTGATTTTACGATAGCTTTTTTACAATGAGATGAATTAATTATGAAAAACATTGTATCAATTATGCAAGTTGATGAAATAAACTATGAAGTAGTTTGCAGGATGTATAATAAAAAAGATTTGAGTTATATAGAGGCATATTTTTGAGAAAATATAAATCATATTAAGAATATATTGAATACATGGTAGTCAAATAGTAAACATCCCAATCCAGCTAAAGCTGGGGGCTTTTTTAATCTAATTTAATTTCATTTTGTCATTGTTGTTCTATGTATTCTTTTATTAGTTT
>JAYWGF010000181.1:0-1532 GCA_043778395.1 bacterium
GGTCCAAGCATTTCCCTGATCAAAAGAAAGACTACGTCTCAAATCCATCAATAAGTGCGAGATATCCTGCATATACTGACCTGCTCAATAAAGAAATAAAAAGTGTATTGCCTCGCAATCATCCAGATCTGAATATAATTATTGATCACAATGATGAATCGCGTGATGATTGACCATTATCGATATCATCGTATATCAGGGATTTGGAAATATATTTATCCGGTGATTCGAAACCCAATAGTCCATCTATCCCACAATACACATCTATCCCAAAGTATCAGCATATCTGCGATGATATCGATAGCTGCTATGCACAGACTGGTACACGAAAAGATAGGATATGATCTATCAGCGATGCTCTGCCACCTAGACAGTGATGTCAAAATATACAAGAAATCGAAGATTTCTTCTATACAAAAGTACGTATCGGTGATGCAAATTTCAATAGTCATTTTTATCCATATATCAATAATCAAACAATATCTCATGATAAACTTGCGCGTTTGTGAATCTATGATGACTCAAATACGCATGTGATAGACTGATGATTTAATCAAATATATTCACTCAATCACACATTTGGTAGCGTTAAAATCTGAGATAAATATCATATTTACAATTTTAAAACCTGAGTTATCAGTGAGCAATGATTTAATGCTATAAATTCATTTAATGAAATATTTGGCAGCGTTAAAATCTGAGATATATATCATATTTACAATTTCAAAACGTGAGTTGTAAGTCAAGAGTGATTTGATGGTCTATCTAAATTAGATAGTAGGTTCTGTAAGGTCCTGATTGAAGGCATACTTTATATATTTGATCTTGAAAGCTGGGTAAAAAGTAATGAATGATATGAAACAATATATAAAAAAGGAGAATTTTATATCGTAGAGATTTGAAAAAAAAGTTATTTATTCAACCCTAAAACGTGATTAAGAGATAAAAAATGATTTAATTATATTAAAAGTGTAAATAATAAATTTTGTGCAGTAAAAGATTATATTAAATACCATCTTTTTAATCATAAAACATGAGAATGCGGTGAAGAATCATTTCATGAGATAGCTTTTTTAAATGATGAATTATATGCGGCACGTGAATGGACTAATTACTATTTTTATGATTTTCAGACATGAAAAAAATATGGAGAGTGATTCGATTATATACAGAAGATTACTAACAAATTTTGTTTTGTAAGAAAATGAGATATGTATTACATCTATAATCTAGAAAATAATGAAAAAATTCAAATATGATCTAATTATACATCTCAAATAAATGATGAATATTGTGCGATGAAAATATGAGAAAAATATTATATATATAATTTTCATACATGAGAAAAAAATAAAGAATGATTTGACTATATCACTTTGGCAAGTACTGATTTTGGTTTAGTTATGGTAACAAAATATTACAAGATATATATATATATATATATGGTATTACTACATGAAAAAAGATATTGTTCCCATATTTTGAATATAAACATATCAATGATACATATGCCAAAGTCTATGACTGAAAAC
>JAYWGF010000182.1:0-1527 GCA_043778395.1 bacterium
AGGGACTGGGAGTATGTATATATCGATCGGATAAATTAATAATCATATTAATAGATTGTTTATTGGGTCGAGAATTCTCACTAATTTCATCTTTGATAAACTGATCTTTTGTTTTAAATACATCTTTTTTATTAGATAGTCACAGTCTTTTCAAGTACCTATCATACCTTATCTGATCATCACATAGTAGTCATATAATACTAGTATCAAATAATTTTGATAATTCTGATACAGTTTCAGGCTTGCGAATTCATGTCACAATTCATCAGTTACTTAGCTGTTCTGAAAACTTAGATGCAATATTCTTACCACTAAATTCAGGAGTGTTTCATAGCTGAATCATATTTTCTCTTGTTGGTTGTATATTTTGTTTGATACAAAATATTTTAATAAGATCACTTACTGTTGCACATGGAAGGTTCAATTTTTGACTTAAAATATTTCCAGTATAATCTTTACCACTACATGTCTTACCTACAACACAATATAATTTCTTTTTCATAATACAAAAATAAGTCAACTAAATGAGTTGAATATATATGTAATAAATTCTTATATACAAGTATAAAAGTGATATATCTGACGTCGGAAATCTACGGCAGCATACAAATTTAGTTATGGTTCCATAAAAAATTAAACATGCTCTTGAGTGTCTCAAAAATAAACTTATTCTGAATGATCAATCATGTCATATTCTGATTTTGAAATAGATTGATCATAACTTTATCATCATGATACAAATGAATACCGCATTCAAAACTCAATATTCCTCTAGAAACTCTTTTTTTATGATATAAATCTACTGTACTATTTTTCTCAATATTAATCTTCGATTCATCATCTTCTGATGAAATTAAATACTGTTGAATACCTTTTATAATTCTGTGTCTATAGAAAACATCACAAATATAGTTTTGTAGCTCAATATTATCAATTTTACTTCCTATAATCGAATAAATTGATCATTGATAGTTCAGCATATCATCATACATATTAATACATTCACGCAATCATGAATAGACACTAATTCAAGGTATGGTAGTATCATACTTAATAATATTTTCGAGTAATGGAACTATATTTTCAAATGACGCAAGCTGTTTTTTAAACTTGGATATGAGTTTATCAGGATCGACTACCGAATAGCATTTTACTCATTTCATACTATGTTGTTGTAAATATCAAGCAACGATCATGGTGCCAATAATTTCATAGCAATTAGATCTTTTGAGATTGCACTTAGAAGCAAGTGTTGAAACTGGTAATACTCAGTACTGATAACAGCATAGATATATTTGAGATTGTTTTTCAGTAAAACCTAGCTTGTCAAATCATTGAATAATATCTTTCATTGCAATCGATAGTATATAAAACAATTTATAAACCTGAGTCCACGTAACTTTTTTCCCCTTCAATCTCCTTAAGCCCCTTAAACTCCATAGCTTTGAACATGATTGAATCATCTCATAGAGTTTCTTCCGCTGACTCACAATAGACCATGAGATCTCATGTCGATATTATCGTTAT
>JAYWGF010000183.1:0-14131 GCA_043778395.1 bacterium
TCCCTACCAATCTGTTATCGAAAAAAGTTATCAAAAAATGCAATTTTACCCAAAGTCAGTAGGGACGCATATATGCGTCCTAAATATCATGCTGTCAAAATGTATATAATGAAAAATATATATATGCGTCATATATACAAAATAAAAGGTAAATAATTTATAAATTTGAATATATATAATAATGTCAGTTAAATCTATTCGAGAAGATAATATTTTATATGTTTTGAATAAAGTAAATATAGGTCTTTTATATGATTGAAAATTTTGGTTTTTTTTAGTAATTATTATAACTATAATATTAGTTTGGATTTTTTGAAATAGATTAAAAAACCGCCTTAATAACTGGCTTACAAAAAAAATAAACAACTCTGATAATAATAAAAAAATTAAAGAAACAAATAAAAAATTAAAATGAAAATATATATTAGAATTGAATATTACAAATCACGATGATTGAAAAGAAGCAAAATCATTTGAAAGACAAATAAAAGAAAAACTATTGCAAATATGAAAATTATATAAAAAAGATATATATGTTTTAGATAAAAATAATGATAATTTTAACTATGATGATATAACTAGAAAGGTTATATTGGAATGAAATATTGATGAAAAATTACAATATAATTGAATAAACAAAGTACCATGAAGATTTTCTATAAAATTTATTTTTGACGAAAATAAAAATAATTATACTAGAGAATGTAAAATATCAGAAGGGAACGCATGAAACGAAATAGACGATTTTACAAATCAAATAGATGATCTTATAAAAAAAATTTTTATTAGTTTATGTATTAGTAACGAAGATTACGCTTTAGCAGAGGATATTTGATATGACAATATATTCTCTGATAGAGATAAAGATAAAATCTTATATATTATAAATAATATTAAATTACATAGTTCAAATAGACAATTTGAAAAAGAATGACATATTTATTTTAAAAATAAAACTAAATGACCAAAATGCTATTATGAACATGAATCTAGAATATTATTTTATGATTGAATGTTAGAAGAAGCTATAAGTATAACCGAAAATGAAATAAAAAATAATAATACTAATATAGCTGCATATTTTAATCTATGATTTTTGTATATATATATTTGAGAAGAAAAGAAATGATTAGATAGCTATAGTAATATTATTAAAAAGCTTTGAAATAATTTTGATGCTAAATTTATAAAATATATAATTGATTTTATAGAATGAGAACAAACCAAAAATCCTAATCAATATCTAGATTTATGTAAAATATATATATGACATTATTTTTATAAAGATTATAATTATATGCCATATATATATTCATATCTTAAATTTACTAAATTTGGTAAAATAAAAAGATTTCTAAACAAAATATTGAAAGAATTAAATTTACCCAATTCCCAATAAAGTCAAACTATCCCTCTAATTTATAAAAATATATATACAAATGACTTTGACAACTCGCAAAACAGACTTTTCTGCACGATACAATGAACTAGTCCTAGACGCCCAACTTGCACAAAACAGTGCCGTTAGATGATGTATGGTCATCAAGCCATATGGTTTTGCGATCCGAGAAAACATCCAAAAAAATCTCGACTCTATGATCAAGAAAACTTGACATCAAAATGCATATTTCCCTATTTTCATACCGAAGTCATTTTTTGCTAAGGAAGCTAAGCATGTAGATGGTTTTGCAAAAGAATCAGCAATCGTGACTCATTATAGACTGATGAGTGATGCTAACGGTAACATCGTAGTAGATCCAGATGCCAAGCTAGAAGAAGAGCTGATCGTCAGACCTACTAGCGAAACCATTATCCGAAATACCTACAAAGACCGAATCCAGTCATATCGCGACTTGCCTATACTTATCAATCAGCGAGCCAATGTCGTCCGTCGAGAGATGAGAACTAGACTATTTCTGAGAACTGCAGAATTTCTATGGCAGGAAGGGCATACTGCTCATGCTACCGCTATAGAAGCGCAAGAGGAAACTATCAAAATGCGAAAAGTCTACAATGATATGTTCATTAATTTTTTGGCTATGGATGGCGTAATGTGAGAAAAATCTGAGAATGAGCGTTTTGCTGGTGCTGATAATACATATACGATAGAGTGTATGATGCAAGATGGTAAGGCGCTTCAGGCTTGTACCAGTCATTATTTATGACAATCTTTTGGTAAGGCTTTTGATGTAAAGTTCGTAAATCGCGAAAATAGGTCAGAATTTGCTTTTGCGACTAGTCGATGACTATCTACTCGCTCGATGTGATGACTGATTATGTCGCATAGTGATGATAAGTGACTCGTCCTGCCTCCAGCTCTTGCTCCGATTCATATCATCATAGTCCCGATTTTCAAAACCTCAGAAGATAAGAATGCTATACACATATATATAGAGAAAATATTGTCTGACTTATCTACTCGTCCGCTAATTATCAAATCTGAAACTCTATGAGATGTCTGTATTGACCTCAATATCAAAATAGATCGAGATGACCAAAAATCTCCAGGCTGGAAATACAATCAATACGAACTACAGTGAGTACCGGTACGTGTAGCTATCTGAGCTAGAGATCTAGCAAATGGTGCAGTAGAGGTATATCGTAGAGATGAGCAGAGTAAGCAAAGCGTAGCTTTGGATGATTTGGGTATATATATATCTGATCTACTACCACAGATCCAAGAAAATTTACTTACCAAGAATCGCAAATTCCGTCAAGAAAATACAATCAGCGTAGATACTTGGGAACAACTTGAAGCCGCTTTGGATAATGGAAAATTTGTATATGCGCATCGAGATGGACTTGGTACTACAGAAGACAAGATCAAAGAAACGACCAAAGCCACCATTCGCTGTATACCTGATGCAGAATTATTTCCGCATTTGATAGAATCTGGCAGGTGTATATTGACCGGAAATCCTAGCAATAGGAAAGTATTATTTGCAAGAAGCTATTAAATATATATATATTAGAAAAATATTTTGACTTTATTTCTAAAATTATATAAGATGACAAATACCGAAATTATTATTATATGTCTTTTAATTTGAATTTTAATAACTCAGATTATCATATTTACTAAGAAAAATCAAGATAATAGTTTATCTATTTTCAAAGAAATATCTGATATTAAGTGTGATATAGTAGAAGTTATAAATAAAAAATTTTCAGATATTTTTAAGGAAAATAGAGATAACGAAAAAGCTACAAGAGAATCAATTCAATTCTTTCTTAAAAATTCAGAAGAATGATTATCAAGATCATTGGAATCTTTATCTAAAAATTTATCTGACAAAATTACTGAATTTAACAACAATACTAGTGAAAAACTTCAAATAGTTACTAAGAATATAGATAATATGACTGAAAAAGTTGATACTAAATTACAAATAATTCAAAAAGATAATTGAGAAAAACTTGAAAAAATAAGACAAACAGTTGACGAAAAATTGCAAAATACTCTTGATAAAAGACTTTGAGATTCTTTTAAATTAGTCAGTGATAGATTGGAATTAGTTCATAAGTGACTTTGAGAAATGCATACTTTAGCTACATGAGTTGGTGACCTCAAAAAAGTTTTATCAAATGTAAAAACTAGGTGAATACTGTGAGAAATACAGTTATGAAATATACTTGAACAAATATTATCAAGTGATCAATACGAAAAAAACTTCAAAGTCAAACCTGACAGTAATGAAGTAGTAGAATTTGCAATAAAACTTCCATGAAAAGAATTATGAGTTTTTGTATATATTTCTGTAGATTCTAAATTTCCTTTGGAGAAATATCATGCACTTATGGATGCTTATGATTTATGAGATCCTGAATTAATAAAATCAATAAATAAAGAATTAGAAAATACAATTATGAAATGTGCTAAAGATGTTAAGGATAAATATATCAATGTACCAAATACTACAGATTTTGCCATTATATTTCTGCCTATAGAATGATTATATGCAGAAGTTGTTAGAACGCCATGACTTTTAGAAAAATTACAATTAGGTAAGATAATGATCGCATGACCAACTACTCTTGTTGCAATGCTTAACAGTCTACAAATGTGATTCAAAACATTAGCTATTGAAAAAAGATCAAGTGAGGTATGGCAAACATTATGACAGGTAAAAAATGAATTTGAAAAATTTTGATGAGTTTTGGAAAAAGCTAAAAAAAAAATCGAAGAAGCTTGAAAAGATATAGATGATTTAGTATGAACAAGAACTAATCAAATTAATAAAAAACTTAAAGAAATACAAACAGATAAGATTCCATTGATTGAGTCTACGTTTTTATCTGATAATAATACTTAAAAGTAAAAATATATCAAAAAAAATAATATATTTATGATATTATTTCATTTAGCTTTTATTTGTTTAATCTAAAATATTTTTAACAAATTTATTGATGTTTTTTATTCAGATAAAAATATAATAAATATATATATGTCAATCTCAAATATATTCAAAAGTATATCTTTTGACATTTTTTTTTGACATTTTTTTGTTTTGAAGTTATAATATATTTGTGAGATAGTATGACTAATATATCAAAAGTCAGACTATCATATAATATATAAATCATAATCTATGAAACAAAAAATAAAAATATATGCTTCAATATTTTTGCCAATAATAATATTATTGCTAAATTTTAGTTTTGCGAGCCCTGAAATTAGTGTATCTTGATATACAAATTTATTAGAAATATCAGGTAATATCATATATATCATATTATGGCCAGTGTTAGTAATAACTGGTATGGCATTGTGAAATGGCTTAGTGACTGGTAATATTTTTGGTTTGACTGAATCTATATACAAATTTTGGCTTCTGATGAGGAATTTTGCCTTTTTGACACTTGCTGCTATTATTCTGTATGATGTAGTCAAGTGATTGATCAATAGTAAGATATTTGACGTAGCCAAAAATATTCCCAAGTATATTTTAGCTTGAGTTTTGATACCATTTAGTTGGTATTTTGTGGTATTTTTGGTTTCTGTAAGCAATTTATTGATAGTTTGAGTATGAGAACTTCCATTAAACTTTAGAGACAATATAGCCAAAACCAAAGATGCAAAAATACTTAGTGTAAATGTTTATCTAAATCTTGCCGACAAAGTGCAAACTACGGATTTTTTTCGTTTTACTGCATATTATACCAATGCTATAAATTGAAAAGCAGAAAATTATATTACTTGCCCATTCAAAAATCCTAACCAAAAATCTCAAAATGTGACTGATGCTTGAAATACTATTTTTGATAAGTGAGCATATTATGATGCTATATATCAAAGTGACATGGATGCAGAAGCCTTAAGAATCAAAAAAAACTTTGGTGTAATTATAAATACAGATTATTGTGCCATAAATCAAAGAAACTTGATGGCTTTGGTTTGAAACTACAAAAATGACTGTGTGCCTATTAGCAATACTTCTGATAATATACCTACTAGTACTAGCTGTTTTAGGATATATATACTAGGTGATAAATGAGATTATGTTCCTACTCCAGGATATACTACTGCTTTGATAGCTTGAGAAAAACATATATGAGAAAATAATGTAAGTATGATATCTACGGATGGAAATAATTCTATGGTCTGACCTTTATATACTATATATGGATCATTGCTAAATTTTGCATCTATATCTGCATCAAATGTATGATCTACTACTGAAGTGCAACTTATGGAATTTTTACTAAAATTTATAGTAAGTTTATTAGCTATTATACCGCTTATAGGTATTGCTGTATTGTGTATAGTCAGGGTATGATTGATATGGATTATCATGATATTTAGTCCATTTATAGTTTTGATAAATTGCCTTAAAACTCGTAGCACAAAAGATGATAATGATATGATATGAAAATCTGAAACTTTTTGGTGAAAGGGTCGGATAGCGAGTATGACACGAGACGCTGGTGAGATAGTCAAGCTCATATTTCAGCCCGTGATACTTATATTTTGATTAGGGTTATGACTTATATTTTTGCAAACTATAAATTATAAGCTATCAGGCAATGTAAGTAGATGAAGCCTAATGTGAATGGAGGTTTCAAAAAATGGTAATAAAGAATTACAATTTAATAGTAATACTACTAATATAAATATCAAACTTCCTCAAGATACTTTTGGCAATAGTATATTTTTCAATTTATTTCAATGGTTGATAATGAATATATTTGGTATATTGATAATGCGACAAATATGGATGATGGGTACCAAATTTAGTAAAATTACGGAGAAACTTTGAGGAGATATACAAACATTTGGTGAAAAAATTATAAAAGAATCACGCTTGATACCATTACCAATTGGTGAAAATGGTAAACTTGAGAGAGTTAGTATGCAAAGTATTACAGATTGATATAAAAAATCTAAAAGTGATGTTATATGATATTATGAAGAAAAATTTAAAGATAGATCTTATGAAGAAATAATAAAACCACCCATAGAAGATCTTAAATTTCAAATGTCTGACGAGTCGGAAGAAGCAAATAAGACATTATATGAAGAAACTGACAAAATTACCCAAGATGCCAATTTTTGATCAAAAACATCATCTCAAAAAGCAAATGATTTTGCGACTTTGTTTACTAAAAGTTGATTTGTTAATAAACCATGAAATCTTAAATCTTCTTCTTCACTCAATGATGCAGCAAGAAAATTAGGTCTAAACAATTTTGAGCAAGCTACAAATAACAGCGATTTTGCTAGAAGTTTATTTGAAAATCCGAGTGTGGATTTGGATGAAGTATTTGGTAAATATACGCCTACTGCCAATATATTCAAAAAAAATATAATGTATTCTCTATCAAGTCCAACTTCCGACACCAATGTCACCAAATTTATCACCAAGCCTCTTGCCTGAATCACATATCTCAAAAAAAATAAAGACGATGGTATATTTATAATATGATACGAAGGGATCAAAGACGGCAAAATTTTATTTGAAGAACCTCCCATATATACATTACCAAATTGGAAATCTATCATAGAGTGAAATGCAAATATAGAGTTGATAAATACATTTATAAAAGAGAACTGAAAGGATAATTTGAAAAAAATATATAGCGGTGTTAATTTTGGTGCATCGCAAACTATAACGGTAAATGGTGTAGCGAATACATTTGTACCAGATGTAGAAATAAAAGCCAATAAATGAGCAGAAACATATAAGCGAGACGCAGCTACCGAAACTTATAAACTATAATTTACGAATCTCCTAATCGCTCTTCCTTGGCCATAGCTATATATAATCAATATATTCTGACTTATTATTTGTAGTAAAAAATGATTATCAGTGAAGTCAGGATATATATTATTTCACTAATTTATAATAATTTATACAAAAAACTAACAATATCTTTATCCAATAAAAATATATATCATGAACAAATTTCAAAATCTTATACTTAGAAATCCTGATGGTACATGATCTGGTGGTACAAACAGTAAAGATAAACTACATCTCACCTCCGAGCAAAAATTAGCTTTTGAAAAAAAGAATAAATCACAAGAAACCGGAACTCAGACACCAGTCCAAAAAGCTAAAGTAGAAGCGAGACTTTTTTGAGTAGAAGTAAAGGCAGCTCAACAAGAATTTGTAGCTACAAACCAAGCAGAATCCAAAGAAAAATCACCAGATAAATGATATATATCTAGTTTTGATATTATCAAGTGAACATCTTTGAATAAGAAGCTTTTGGTAGAATTGAAGACTCCAGAAAAAGTGCAGGAATTTGTAGATAGAATAGATAATATATGGTATCGTGCTATAAATAATATGGCTCCGTGACTAGATCCAAAAACAGCTCACTTTATGGCGACAGGTATAAATACATATTTTGTAAAAATGCTAGATATGTCAGTAAAAAACTGAGAATCAAAAGTAGAAGATGTTTTTGGTGCTCTCAAAAATATGAATTTTTCTTCATTGAGTTTTGAAGGTATACTTGGTGGTATGACTTGATTGTTTGATAAATCTACGCTACTTTATAATTTAGTCAAAAATACTACTAAGATAGCTAAAATATTGAGAGTAAATAAAAAATATATATGAGATGGTCGTGAGGTAACCATTCTCAATGATCCCAGTAAATTCATGGAATTATTAGAAAATCAAAAAATATTGGCATTAGAGGACAAGGATATATATATGTGAAAGCATAAAATCAAAAATTGAACAGTAGCAACTCCCGAAACTTCCAAAGATTGAGAAACCGATCAAGCTTCAACTGCTAGTACGGTAGCAACTCCAGACATATATGCAGAAGGCAATGTCGATCTTATAGTTATATTTGCAAAATCTAGCGAAGTGCAGTGAAGTCAAAATATATCTGATCTCAAAAAAATATATGAAAATCATGGAAATGTATTATCTCAAGATTCTGTCAAAAAGGTAGTAGAATCTATGAATATTATGGCCGATAAAGCAGATCAATTTCTTCCTATAATGGATAATATTACTGTTTCTATAGATAATAACTGAGCAAGATTTCTCAAAAGTATTGACAAAATATTTAGTAATTCATTATTAGCTAAATTGGGCGTTAATTGAATTCCTGAATCATGGAAGAATGCTATCAATGTAATACTTGGTATATTTGGTCGTGATTATGATAGTATAGTCAATGGCGACAAACAAGAATATGATATAGCAGAAGATAATAATTATAAATGATCATCATTTTCTATGGATCAATATTCTAAATTAACAAATATATATGAAAAAGCAATTTGAGATAAAAAATGATATTGTCTTAGCGAAGTAAAAGAGCGATTTCAATATCTAAATGATGGATGATTTGTAGATTTACCTCTAAATATGGAATGAGCTTCTTGGTGATGAAGTGCGAAACAGCTTTGACAAGATCTCAAAAAATATGCAAATGATAAATTACCCAAAAGCCGACAAGATAAGAAACTTGCAGCTATTGACCTATCTTGATCCAACGACAACACACAAAATATATATAATGCTATCAATTCTATGAATGGCGATATGTTTACAATAATTATGACTTGAACGCAAAATGGTCATGCTTTGTCGGCATATCGTGTAGATGGTAAAATATATATATATGACAATACTTTCCAAAATGGAGCCGATATAAATATACCCGGTAATGACAAAAAATGACGAACACTTGAAAAATATATCTCTTCTAGAGATAAGCAATATAATTTTGATTCCGTAATGAGTATGCAAAGTAAATTTTACAAAGAAAGCAATGCTGAAATAGCTAAATGAGACAATGAAAAAAATTTTACATCTGAAACTAATAAACTTGAAATAGATTGACAAAAATTGACCAAAAATGAAAAAATAGCATTACATGCAAACGCTAGTCATGAGTCTAAATGAACGTTTAATCCTATAAAAAAACAGGAATGATGAACGGCAATTTGACCAATTCAATTTGATGATCAGCGCAGGACTGACTACTTAGCATTTGATTGACATGAAACTATGGAATGATTTTTCAAATTCCTAAAACAAGAAGCTGAATGAAAAGAAAAATCTGCTTGGCAAAAATTCAAATCTGTGGATGATAACTTAGAAGCTAAAACATTAGCTTTTAGTCAATATTATGAAAGACCATGAAAACCACAAGATAATCAAAGACTAGCAATAGCTAAAAAACTAGACAATGATAATATTTATACCTAAATATATATTAGCTATATAATCTGACTTTAATAACTTAATACAAAAATAATATGACAAATACAAATGAAATTTCTACCAATAATCTAGATAGATATAAAAAAACACTAAAACCCGCAGAAAATACAATTAATTCAAACCATAATTATATATTCAAAAATTTTGCTAATCTAAAATCTAAATTAGCTAATATATGAATTCAAGTAGATAAACCTCAAACTTCAGTTGGTTCTATCAAACTTATTCAAAAAATTATAAATAAGTATTTTATAAAGCCAAATGATGTAGAAATTTTAGTTAATTGAGTTTTGACCAATGATATATTGGGATATATGAAAAAAATACAAAAAGATATTTTGAAAATAAATGATGATGGTATATTTGGACCTGTTACTCGATGAGGTATTTTTAAGTATTGCCAAAGTCAAAATGATTCTCAAGCTAAACCAGCTCAAACTTCAGATGAGGATAGATTTTTGCCAAATAAAGATATAACTGATACTGATGCAATTTTACCAGATTCAGATGATCCTGGATTATCAAGTTTGTGACATGATAACTTGAATCTGTTAGAAATACAAACCTCTATTAAATCGATTCCAAAACAAATTGATACTCAATTCTTGTATCCGAATTCTATCACAATTTCACAATATGCAGATATAGTATCAAATAAAATTCGTTGACATTGAGATTGTGGTAAAAAAGTTAGGGAGTTTATGCAATCATTAAATAGAATTTGATATATAACTTTGCCAATTGATTTAGCTAAAGATGCAAATCGATATCGTGGTAGATGATGAAAGGCTATGTATTTGGGTAGGATGGTGATTGCTTATACCAAAAAATGAATGCCCAAAAACTGGACTGATACAAAAGTAGAATGATTAGATTTTTCCAAAGACTGAAATGACTCTGGTATTATTTTGCAAAAATTATCAAATTCATCAGCGACTATGTGAGTATTAGTAATGGAAAAATCTATCAAATCTTGATCTCAATCAGGACATATAGTATTTTGGGCTAGAGTATGAGCGGAAATATTGGTATACGATACTGATATGAAAAATTATCAAAGCACCGCAGACAAAAAATTACCAAATTGACTCAAGGCATTTACACTTCAAACATATATAAATCAATATAGTAGACACTACAAAATTACAGCCGCTATGTGATTACCATTATCTAAGCCTTTATTAGCTTACAACTAAAATATTATATAGTTTTATATATAACTAATATATTCTGACTCCTAATTTTGAAATGATTTTACGTTATAAGTTAAAATTTCTACTAATATGGATAAACTTTTTTGTCTTCCAAATGAATGATTATTGATGGTTGTAAACAATGAAGCAAAAAGAGATATATATGATCTTTTGGATGGTAAAATATATTTGATGGTTAGATTTATATATTACGATTATATCATTTTTTATAAATATAATTTTGATAGAATAGAATCCTATTGTAATCTATAATTTGACAAAAAATATATTTGGATTACAATTATGTATATTATTTTATATTCTAACTTATTTTTGATGTCACTAGAAGGCAATTGACTAAAATTAACTAATAATAAAATTTTTTTGAGTGAAAATATGATCAAAAATATAGAAATTTTTCTCAATAAAAATAATCTTTTCAAAAATTATGAAAAATTTATAAAAAATATAGACAAAAATTCAGATAAATATAAAGTCTGATTATTTCAAATATTAATAAATATATATTTTACAAGTAATTGACAAAAACAAAAAATTATCAAAATTGATGGAATTATAAGTGATATTTTTTTGAAAAATATAAAAGAAATTTACCCAAAATTTAGTAGTTTTACAGATTATAGTGCTAATGCTATATTGCGTATTATTTCTAGTCCAAAAACCGTAAACCAAATCGAAATTACTAAATCAGAAAATAAAATTTTCCAAAATGATATAGAAGATAAAAATTGAATTAATAAATTGAGTTTTGAAATTAGTAAAAAATTTTTGACTAAAATAGTCAATAATAATACCTCCAAATCCAAATTTATAAATTACCTCAAAAGACATAATAAAAACATTAGTGATTTGCAAACTGATATGACTTTATCAGAAAAAATAGCTATATTGCAAGTATATATATCACAAATTGATCAAAATAAAAGAAATGAAGATGCAAAATTGTGAAAATATGTATTTACTTCATATTATGAAACTCACAAGATCAAAGATATAAATTGAATTTTTGATTCAAATACTATATATATACTAAATTATCTATTGGATGATTTTGATAATACTATAACTGACAAAAGTATAATCAAATTACTAAGTTTTAATTTTCCAAATACAGAAAACGCAAAGTCTCATGATGATAAAATCACAACAAAAGTAGAAAAGACTAAAATTGTAATCAATAAAAAAAATAGAAAAGATGCTCTTTACCAAAATCGAGAATCTTATGTAAATAAAAAAATCGCCAATAGAATTTTAGATTTTATGGACGAACCAATTTTTTTGAGATGTTATAACTATCTAAACAAAGACTTATGATTTGATGAGGCTACTACGTCTGCTATTTGTGGCAATATCTTTGTAGAGAGTTGATTTGATGCTATGGTCAAATGAGATAATGGCTCAGCACATGGATTATGTCAATGGAGAAACGATAGACGAAAAGCATTACAAAATTTTGCAAGAAGCAAATGATGAGTAAATAAACGATCAATACAATTACAATTTATAAAAAGAGAGTTGAATAATGAATATATACACGTACTAAAAAAAATGAACCAAACAAAAAATGTATTTGAAAAAACAAAAATATTTATGAGTTGATATGAAATACCTAATACTAAGCCAAATATAAATCATATTTCTCATAGGAAGTGATTTTCAGGTAGTGCATTTGCGACATTATAGTATATATGTTTTTGGTAAAATTTTAGATTGATATTTAGGGTAATTTTTTTGAACTAAAAAAACTGAGATTGTAAAAGTCAGAATATTATTTATATATATATTATTTATAATACACAATAAAATATGATAACTATATATCAAAAATCCCTACTAGAACACAAAAAATATAAGTGAAAACTTGCCGTAACTGTCAAAGTTCCTATGAATACAAAAGAAGATTTAGGGACTTATTATAGTCCATGAGTAGCGGCTCCATGCTTAGCAATCGCAGAAGATAATGCTTTGGCTTATGAATATACACGAAAATGAAACCTGGTAGCTGTAATCAGTGATGGTTCTGCTGTCTTATGATTATGAAATATATGAGGTATTGCCTGATTTCCAGTCATGGAAGGTAAAAGTATTTTGATGAAAAATTTTGCAAATTTGGACAGTGTACCGATTATTCTTGATACACAAGATACTGAGCAAATTATACAAACTATATCAAATATATCTCCATCCTTTGGTGCTATAAATTTGGAGGATATATCAGCGCCTAGATGTTTTGAGATAGAAGAAAGACTTCAAGAAATGCTAAATATACCTGTATTTCATGATGATCAGCATGGCACGGCTATAGTAGTTTTGGCGGGTTTGATAAATAGTATCAAAATCGTAAATAAGCAAATTGAAAATTGCAAAGTAGTGATAGTAGGTGCTGGAGCTGCAGGTATAGCAATAGCTAAGTTATTGTATATATATGGTTATCGTGATATTATCATGTGTGATACAAAGTGAGCAATCCATAACCATAGGACTGATTTAAATAAATATAAACAAATTATAGCTTGATATAATAGATATAATCTGACTTGAAGTTTAGAAGAGGTGATAATTTGAAGTGATATATTTATTTGAGTAAGTCAAAAAGATCTTTTGACAGAAAAAATGATAAAAACTATGGCCAAAGATCGTATAATTTTTGCATTAGCAAATCCCGATCCAGAAATCTTACCTGATATAGCCAAATCTGCTGGTGCCAAAATCATAGCTACAGGTAGATCTGATTACCCAAATCAAGTAAATAATATATTAGCATTTCCGGGTATATTTCGTGGATTATTGGATGGTAAAATTCCACAAATATTGGATAAACATAAACTTGCAGCTGCTATAGCAATAGCCAATTTTATATCTGAACCTAGTGTAGATCATATACTACCAGATGCACTTACTCCTGGCGTAGCCAATATAGTAGCTGAAGCAGTCAAGAAAGCGTAAATTATTTATCCTATCAATATAATTCAAAATTAATATTTTGTTTTTTTTGTTTTTTTAAAAATATATTTATATTCTTTTAGATATTTGAGAATTAAATTCATAGTTATGTTTTTATTAATAAAAACTTTAATTGATTATTTTTTTGAAATATATTATATTATTTTAATGTATTTATTGCAAAAAGTCAATTTTTGTTCTATTGCACAATTAAGGTAACACTTTGACTGTAGAAATTCTTGCAGTTTTTGTATGGGCGTCAGCCCATTCATTCATAATCAA
>JAYWGF010000184.1:0-14052 GCA_043778395.1 bacterium
TTTTTGAATCCAGATGTAGATAAACAAAAAGAGTGAATTTCTTGGCAAACCAATCAATCTTTGATAAGTATATGATGATGATGAACATTTGGTAGATGATATGGCAAATGAATTCAAAAATTTAATATACCAGAAGCTCAAAGTGATTTTATATTTGCTGCATTTAGCGAAGAAGTCTGATTTGTATGAAATATATTTTTGATATTTTTATTTTGGTGTATAGTTTATAGTTATCTATATTCTTCAAATAATATCAAAGATAGTTATTATAAGATATTAGGATGATCTATGCTTATCACTATAATCATGCAAACTTTTATAAATATATGAGTAAACATCAATATAATACCACTAACTTGACTGACGCTTCCATTTATCAGTGTAGGTGGTAGCGGAATCATGGCTAACACTATACAGCTTATGCTATTACACAAAATTAAAAAAATGTATACTACTCAATAATAATTGAAAATATTATAATTTATATAAATAAAATAAGTCAAAATATATTTTATGTAAAAAAAATACCCTAAACAGGTATTTTTTATTTTGAAATATATATCAATAATTATTTTTTATATTATATGGATTACCTGACTTTTATCTTTGCGGACTTTAGTCATAGTTGCATATTTATCATCTATAGATCTATATCATATAGGCATAACAATCGCACTAGCTAATCATAATTGACCTAATCATAATATTTCATCAAATTGGTTCTTATCAAATCACTCCATAGGACATGCGTCTATTCAAAGCAAAGCACAAGTTTCCATAGCAAATCCAGCAGCTATATATACTTGATTTTCTAGATGACTAATCAATTGATCCTCAGATCTATTAGCCAAAGATCACATCATCATATCCTTGTATGAATCAAAATACTCTAATGGAATATTTCTAGTAGATGCAGTAAGCGATAATGATTTATCTATTATATTTGTAATAGAATCGGTAGATCTACATAATACCAAAAGATGACTTGCATCTACTACTTGTTTTTGACCATATGCAGCATTGAGCAATTGCTCTCTTTTTGATTTGTCATTTACTAATACAAATCACCATCCCTCTAGTCCAAAGCTACTAGGAGACAATCTCAAAGATTCTAAAATAGTATCCAAGTCCTCTTGTTTTACTGGCATTGCAGTATCAAAATTTTTGGTAGCATAGCGATAATGTAGTGCATCTATAATTTGATCATTCATGATAGGTTAATAATTATATAAAATATATATAGCTCGTATAAACAAGCCCTAGGTAAAAATATATTACATTATTAGGTAATTTCAAGTGCATATTTGTTCATTTTATCAAATGCTATCTTTGCAGCTTCCTCTTGGGCTTTTTTTTTATTTGTACCAAATCACTCTCATAGCAACTCGTTATTGATATAGCATGACGATCTATAAAGAACATAATTTTTTATATCATCTTTTTCGTGTTCTATATCTATGTATACAGGTAGTATTTTGTATTTGGATTGACTCAATTCTTGTAATTTAGCTTTGTAGGATTTGATATCAGATAATATAATGTCAGGATTATATATATATTTGATAATCCGAGATTTTACAAATTCAAATCATTGATCAATATATAAAAAACCTATAAATCACTCTATACAATCACACAATATAGCTTCGCTATTTCTACCTCACTTTTTTTCTTCTCAATTTCATAATAATATCAGATTATCTATTCATATTTTTTTGCTAATATTTGCCAAATTTTCCATTCTTACCATAGATATTTTCATCAAAGTCATGTCAGACTCTGTAAATTCTCTAAAATCAAGATATAACTTCTCATTTATTATCATTCACAAAACTGCATCTCACAAAAACTCTAATCTTTCATTGTGCAATGGAGCATCATATGAAAAATCTTTGCTATATGTCTTGTGCGTGAGCGACTGTATTAGCAATTTGCGATCATTTACGATGATGTCTAGTGATATTATATATTGATCTATTTTACTTGTATCTATCATAATTATTTGAGTTATATTATTTTATATTCTGACTTTATATTTACAACTCAACTATAATATATATTATCAAATAAAAATCAAACTTATCGATTCGCCAAGATTATCAAATATATATAAAATTTTGCTAAAAATATATAGTCAGAATATATATTCTATAACCAAAAAAATATTTAAAACAATATTATGATACATCGGTTAACAAAAATTTATCACTAATATACTCTTGAAACAAATTTGCACAAAAATAATATATATAACATAAAAAACTATACTATGAAAATATACATCATATCAATATCCGACAGCGACAAGCATTTTTCACTTCTTTTGCAAGAATATACAAAAAGATTGCCAAAAAATATATTGCATATAATAGACCTAAAGCCATATAAATCAGATAATCATAGTATCTGTATAACAAAAGATACAGAAAATATAATTGGGAAAATCAAAAACATATCCTGACACAAGATTATGCTATCCAAAAATTGAAATCAAAAAAATACACAAGAGTTGCTAAATATATATATTCACTCACTAAATATAGACAAAAATATTATATATATCATATGATGACCTTACTGACTTGACGAAAATATCATCAAACCATATATACACGAGTATATGTCATTTGGTAAAATTACGATGCCTCATTGACTTGCAAAGCTAGTCTTGATAGAACAGATATATCGCATTGAGTCTATCAGAATTGGCAAAGAGTATCACTATTAGAATCTACCCAAATAAATTAATTTCTAAACTTTGCGCATCAATATATTTTTTTTTGTTACGATCTTTGGCTGCAAGTTCTAGCATTTGATCTATTGTAAATTCTATCTTTTCACCATCAATATAAAATTCTTGATATTTGATAAAATATAGTAAAATTCATAATGTCATCTTTACATCATTTTTGCAATATTTTTTTACTTTTTCCAAAGATTCTGCATTTCAATTTTTGAGCCAATCTTGCAATAATCATATACCGTCTCCAGAAATATCAAGATTTTTTGCCAATCATACCATCGCAGTCGCCACTTTGTTCAATCCAATTCTTTTGTTGATCTTATTTCGCAAAAACATAAATATATCTATGCTTTTAGCATTGAGTTTATCTATTTGTTCTTGTCAATAGCCAGATTGATATGCTATCACTTTATTATCAAATGCCAAATTATTGAAACCAACTATATATCCATCAAACTCCAATAAATAATCAGTAAACTTTTTGAGATTATCTTTTGATATATATTTATTTACTTTATCAACTCAATCTCTACAATCAATCGAATTTATAGCATATCATAGCTCAAATTCAAGTAAGTGCAATGTATCATCATTGGCGAGCAAGGTTTCTATATCATAAACTATAAAAGGCTTACCATTTATGGTCTCATATTGTCATTCCAAAAATTCATCCATCAATATATCCAAAATACTTTTATCAGCTTGTGTAAATTTTTTGGGGTTAGCTACAGTGGCAGACAATCTTTTTATATCATTTGCATCGCATTTTACCTCTATTCTATCTACTTCACTTATCAGCATATATTCATTATCATTGATTTTTTGCATACGAAAAGATGGATCACTTCAATTTACATAATATACAACATCTCACATCTTAAATCAAATTTTTATAAGATTTACCAATGTTTGCGCTTTTTCTTTATTTATCACATACGATAAAGTCTTGATAAAATTATTATTAGTTTCAGATAATTGAGTTATGTTTTGTCTTTTGTACATTTTTGTTTTTTTTATATAAAATATAATCTGACTACGTTTTTTGAAGTATATTTTTTATATATATTAGGCTAGTTTTTTCAAACAAAAAAAACTCCTATTAGATTTTAGAAGCTATTATGAGCCAGTATTATTTCAAATCATAATTTTTTATAAGATTTGAAGTCAAAATATATACTAATATATATTACTAATAATAAAATAAACTATCCATATTATAAAATTATAAAATATAAATATAATTTATAGGTATATTATTAATCAAATCTTCTTTTTGGAAAAGTTTTTGGTCAATTATCTACTGACCTATCGCCTCATCAATAAGTTTTTTTGCCAGCATAACCTTCTCTTGGTGGTCTTTTGTCACTCCAACTACTAGCTACACTAGCTTTTTTATCAAAACTTGGTCTTTTGTCACTCCAACTACTAGCTACTCCGGTTCTTTTGGTTGTAGAATCAGAGCTGTAAGATTTTTTTTCAGATTTGTCACCTCGGCTAGTATTAGTGTATCATCATTTACTCGGACCCGTACTTTTTACAAAACCTCATCTAGATTGACCGCCAAAACTTGATCTTCCTCAGCTATTTCTACTAAAACTTCATCTACCTGGAGCGCTCCTAGAACCAGCTGATCTTTTTGGTGCTCTAACAATTTCGTTTCATTCTATGTCTATTTGCTTTATTGTTATTTTATTTCTTCTCTCTATGCTATCTATATATTTCATTTCACTACTATGAGCAAAAGTAATAGCTTTGCCTTCTTTTCCAGCTCTACCAGTACGACCTACACGATGTATATATGATTCTGGATCTTGTGGCACATCAAAATTGATTACCAAATTTACATCATTGAGATTTAATCAACGACTAGCTACATCTGTAGCTACCAATATTTTTAATTCATTATTTTTGTATGCACGAATAATTTGATTTCTTTCGTATTGGCGTATATCTCAGTGCAAACCAGCCGCTTCAAATCAAAATGATTCTATATTCCTTACTACATCATCTACTGCAATTTTGGTTTGAGTAAATATGACTATATTTTGATCTTTGTGGTCAGTCAGGTATTTATCCAATACATCAAGCTTATTCATACGCTCCATATGTATAAATGCATGCTCAATTTTGGCTACCATAGCCTCTGTGTTTATTTTTATAAAATCATAATCAGATCATATGTATTTATTTAGTATATCGTTTAGTTCTTTTGTAATAGTTGCACTAAAGCTCATAAGTTGCTTCAAGTTATCAATTTGACTAATAATAAAGTCTACATCTTCTACGAAACCCATATCCAACATACGATCAGCCTCATCTAGTACCAAATATTGTACTTGACTAAGATCAATCATTCTTCTTTTGATAAAATCAATAATACGACCTGGAGTTCAAATTATTAGTTGTGCTCATTGTTGTATTTTTTCCATTTGCCTTGACATATTACGTCATCAAGTCAAAGTTGCAGTTTTTATACCCAAAGATCCATGAGATAATTTAAAAAATTCCTCTTCTGTTTGAGTAGCTAATTCACGAGTAGGTGCCAATATCAAAGCTTGTGGTTTGCGTAGTTTTGCATTGATACTATTTACCAATGGTATAGCAAATGCAGCGGTTTTTCAAGTACCAGTTTGACTTTGTCATACTATATGGTTACCAGTTGCAAATTTTGTAATTACTTCGTATTGTATGGGCGTAGGTACAGTATAGCCAAGCTTAGTTATTGCTGTTAATAATTCTGTTCTAAGATTTAAGTCAGCAAAAGTTATAATTTTAGTTTGATCGGAAGCATCTTCCTGGGTTGGTTCTTGTTTTGTCATAAAATGTTTAAGATTTAATTAAAAAATAATATTTGCAAATATAGCAAATACAAAAGATGTTTTGAGTTGATAATATCATATTCAAAAAACCTATCTGTGAAATATATATCACGAAAAGTTTTATAAAGCTTGATAAATTATGAAGAAGCGGCAAGTCACTACATAAGTAAAGGCATATATTATCATAAGTAATATATTGGGAAAACTTTATTATTTTTCGTATAGTATATTTACTATAAATGTAAGTATTTTGTAATAAATATCAACAGATAATTATTTTTTGATAAAAAAAGTATTAAATTTTTCACCAATCAATATGTCATAAGTTTTTTTTATAAGATCTATTTTGTAGTCTTCTGATTTATATTTTTTGGTAAAAAAGTTATCAAATAATCATAATAAATCCTTTGGATATATTTGATTTGATTGTTTTATATATATGTTATTTTTATAAATTAGTATTTCTGAAACATCCAAATCTTGTAATAATAATTTTAATCAATCCACAATATAATTTGATATGATGCTTATATCAGACTTATTTGCAAATATAACTTTTACATCACCATATGTGATATAATTTACAGTCAATAAGCTAAACATATATCTTATAAATCTTTGCAAAAAATACATGATACTAAGTATCATACCTATCACATCTACTATTATAAAGATTTTAAATAACCATTTTCAAAATGATCAAAAATAAACTAAAAAAATTACTAAAAGCAATGCAAATAACAAAAAACTAAAAATAGGAAAATTTTTTATATAATTCCAAAAAAGTAAAAATTTAGGTATTTTTTGAATTTTTATAATAATATTATCAATAGAATTTATATGATTTTGCGTCATAGTAATTTTCCAACTCATAAAGCTATCATTCATAATATGACTTGTATTATAAGTTTCTAGATCAGCCCCCGATATATCAAAATTACCCTCACTATTATCACATTGCCACGAGGTTTTTATATTTGCATCTATAGATAACACATCTATTTGTCAATGTCTTTGCAAAAAATTTGCCCAGTCCCAATACTGTTTACTATTTGATGTCTGAATTCATGCTATGTCAAATTTCATGTATATATATTATCAAAATAATCTGATCCAATTATATATATATAAGTTTATTTTGTCAAATAACATATCAAATAAAAAACCAAACAAATGTTTCTTTATAAAAATATATAATTTTAGCAAATTTTATAATTATAACTTTACTGATAAATAAAAGCTTTCAATAAAAATATATACATTAGATAAATCAATCAATATTTGTTGCTATTGATAAGAAAGTCAGAATATATATATTATATATATCATTTTAGCAATAAAACAATATATTATGAATATCAAATCCAGAATAAATTCTAGAAGATTGCTATTTCAATATATATATATGTGATTGTCTGACATCGCTAATCATTGACCAGAAAATATAGCTTATCTCAAAACGGATATATATGCAGAAAATAACATCACGGTATTTGATGATGAATATATAAACTTACTCACGGAAAGTTTTGATAAAAATCATGATATATATATCGCAAATCTCACAAAATTGGTAAATGAACATACTACTTGATTTTGACGAGATGATATGGACAATATCAAAAAAACTGCCTTTATGTTGGGATATATAGAGAGTCAAGTTATAAAAACTCCAAAATTAGTAGTCATAAATGAAGTAATAGAACTGTGTAAGCTGTTTGGCAATGATCAAGCGGCTAAGCTAGTAAATGGCATCATACACAAGATATTACTTGAATGAGAATGAAATATAACAAAGTAAACAAATTTGATATTTGCTGTAAAATTATAAAAATTTCAAAATTTTGAAAAAATTTATATATATATTGATAAAATAGCATGGATATAATAACAAATATAAATGAAATCAATGAATACTATGAAAAATTGGGAAAAAACTTACAAATAGGATTAACAAAAAAAAATTTAATAAAAGAATTACAAAAAAAATCTCCAGAACTAAGTAATAAATTAAAAAATATGAGTTTGGCAGAAATACTTAGTCCACAGAAATTTGAAACAAAAGATCAAATAAACGCTAAAACTGATAAAAAAATTATTTGTATAATATGAAATACTGCTAGTTGAAAATGAATATTGTGAGATAGGCTCAAAAATGAACTCAAAGCTAGCTATGTGGATACATGAAAAATATATAGAGTAATCACATATTTTTATACAAAAAACATAATGCAAGAAAATTGATGATATGATAAGTTGGTGAATTTTTTGGAAGAGTATATAAAAATAGAAAATGACAAATTTACAATATATCCATATATAGAACAAATAATATATTCTGACTCAAAATTGATAAATCAAATATCAAAATACTCAAATAATCTAAACATAAGAAAAATTGTGAATAATTTTATTATCAAAAAACTAGAAGAATTTGACAAAGAATCATTAATAATAGATAGTAGAGAGTACTGAATATATATTACATTTGAAAATTTCAAAAATGAAAGGCTACCTTTATTACAATTACGAATAAATCCCGAAACTGCATATCAAAGAAACAATCAAAGAGCATTAAATCAAAATATTTTATCAAAAATCCCTAAAATAGAAGAATTTTTAACAAAAGACATAGCTGATATTCATAGAGAAGTATATCCATTTAGATACAATGAATTCAATCCTATAATCAATACAAATAATGATCAAAAAAATATATTTGAGATGTGTATGGATCAAATAAAATCCTAAATCCATTTGATAAAGTTGGATTTTTTTTTATAATAAATATATGAATATAGATCATATGCCACATGCGCCGGGTGTATATATATTTCGCGATCGTCAAAATCAAATACTATATATAGGTAAAGCAAAAAATCTTTACAAAAGAGTTTCACAATACTACGCACCCAATACATTGCGAAAAAGAGATATGACAGCAAAAGCTGACCATGTAGATTTTTTGCTAACTGATAGTGATGAAGAGGCTATATTACTAGAAACTAATCTTATAGGCAAACATAAACCACCCTACAATAGACTTATAAAATGAGATAATAGCTACATATATATCAAAATAGAAAAATCAAATTATCCAAATATATATATGACCAGATATCGCGCTAATGATGGGGCAATATATATATGACCCAAACAATTTCGTAATGAACTCAAAAATCTTTTATCAATTTTTCGTCAATTATTTGGTTATAGGTCTTGCAAAAAAACTCTTTTTGAAGCTGGAAAATTATGCAGTGATTATTTTTTTGGTTTGTGTAAGTGACGATGCGTATACAATAAGCTCTGATCGCCAAAACAAGATATATATATCCAAAACGCAAATAGAATATGATTTAAGTTTATAGAAAATAATAGTCTGACTCAAATATCAAAAGAATCAGATGAAGATAAGTCAGACAATATATCTGATATAAAAAAATCTAAAACTTCCACAGCACAACAGTTTTATATACTTCAATACGAACAAATCATCAAATATATAGTGGATTTTTTTGGTGGAGAAGATGACAAAATCAAAAATTTTATAAGAGATGAAATAAATAAATGTATAAAATCACAAAACTTTGAGTGGGCGGCTAAGCTCAGGGATATTTACAATAATATGGATAAATTTGCTACTACTAAGCAAAGTATATATCTACCAAACCCTATGAGCGGTCAATTTTGGGAGATTAGGCAAGCTGGCGCACATTATATATATGTAATTGTAAATTATCAAATAGGCAAAATAGTAGATATATTGAGGTTTGATGAAAAAATGGAGGATGCAGATTATGATAGCATATTGGCCAAAATAAAATTGGAATTTGGCGAAATGAAGGTTAAGAAAAAAAATGGATATATATATGGATGGTGCAAGGAACTAGAACCTACCGAAGAAGATATCAAAACAATTTATGGTCAAATTAATAATTTCGTAGATTCGCATATATTGTCTTCGGTTTACAAAAAAGATAATATAATGTGAGATCTGTTGGCAACTTTGCAAAGAAGATATAATCTGACCAAATACCCATACAATATAGAGTGTCTAGACATAAGTCATCTATCGGGCGGACGGGCAAGCTGAGCGATTAGCTCTACCCAATGATGACTTCCATACAAAAAATGATACCGTCAGTACAAAATAAAAGTAGCTCCAGGAGATGACTTTGCTAGTATCAAAGAAGTTTTGATTAGAAGGTTTGATTCACGAAAAACTGATAAATACAATTATCTACCTGATCTGTTTGTGATAGATTGATGATTATGACAGCTAAATGTAGCCAAAAAGCTTTTGTCAGAATATATATACATATACCAAAATGTACAATTTGTAGCTTTGTGAAAATGAACAGCTCGCAAAAGCTCTAGCAAAAATTTTGGTGCCAAAGAGACACTATATATATTAGATTCTGATGAGCAAATCAGAAAAATAGAACTCGTATATGATGATACTGACCGCATTATGACCAAGATTCGCGATGAAGCGCATAGATTTAGCAATCGCTATCGCAAAAAACAAATGGAAATGGAAATAAGGTAGATACTAATCAATTATATATACAGCTCATCTTCTGATCGCTTTGAGGGATTTGATAATATATATGACCTAATATTATCAAAATCTGCTTGTCATCTAATAATTATATCATGATAAGATCTTTGTCGACAGATATATAGGTTTTGTTGATTACATAACTTAGTGACTGACGCTTTTAGGTTTCAAATTACTGATCATAATGTTTGATTTGAGTATATTACATTTTCAGAAACCGCAAATAATATATGTATATGATTTGGCATAATTACATAGTCATATATCATCATATTTGGCCTGATGGATTGAGTAAATTTGATCTGCAAATCCACAATCTTTCATATTTGTGATAAAATGATACTAGGATACATAGATATATGATAGTCTGACTTCATAGGGTCAAATTCATCTATACTAGTAAACGATTTTGATATTATTTCACCAAAATAATTTACACGATTTTGGGTGCATATAGTCACAAAATATACACCATCACCTCCATAATCATATTTATCTCGACGAAGTTTTTTGCGATTTGGCAAATCATTCATAATGTATATTTTGATATAAAATAATATATTTTGCATATAGTGCAGTGCAGGGGTCGGAATAATCCGACCCTTACGTTATTTGGTATTTTGATTCGTATATTATATGTTTTGCATACAATGCAGGGGTCGGAGGTATATTATTTGGCAGTGCAGGGGTCGGATTATTCCGACCCATATATCGATTACGACCCACCCGTGCAGGGGTCGGAATAATCCGACCCTTACGTTATTTGGTATTTTGATTCGTATATTATATATTTTACATATGATGCAGGAGTCGGATTATTCCGACCCTTACATCGTTGGGCCATATAATTGTCTGACGATATCATCTCTCTCAGCTTCCAAATCCGCAAGACTGCTCGTAGTAACAAGTTTAGCGATAAGCTCAACAGGCAAAGGATCCTTAGCAGATACGCCGTCATATATATATGGTATATTAGCTAGATATTCTGACTTGATGGATATTAGTTTTTCTGTCATACTGTCTATATCTAGCTCTGTATGGCAAACATCTCATCGTGTATATATATGCGTATTTCAGTTTTTGCAAAGATTGATGATAGATTCAGAATTGGCTATAAGTTTATTTTTTAGTAAAATCTGAGCATCAGAATCAATCTGAGGAAATTTTAACAAAGAGAGATTTGTTTTATTTACATTAGTTCAAAATTCATCTATGAAATACTTTTGACATGTATATGAATTAAACATTCAAAATAAATAATATAACTCTGGTACGTTATCTATTTTTGAAACTCAAATAGAAGTAAATCTATCTCGTTGATTTAGTCGTTTATAATCAGTAAATACAAAATCTATTCAGTGCTCTTTTTTTGTTTCTATACTCCATAACATCGTAAGACTTCATCGTGATATTTTGTATTGTTTATCTATTATTGCTTCACATGTTGGATAAGTTTCAACTGCTCAAATATTTTTATAGTCAAAATATCAAATTGCTTGATCTATATTACTATAATATCATTCTGGCTTAATGAACGGCAATCAAATTCTATTCTTATTTATTTTATTTTTTTCAATTCTTGAATATATAGAAAAATGAAAATCAGAGTCTTTTGTTTGCAATTCTTTGAAATAATGATAAAATCTGTATCATTTATAATCAACTATTTCAGATATATTTTTACTTATTATTCAGCTGTTATTGTTTTTGAATATTTCCAAATTTACTAATCTTTGATTTCAGATATACTTTAAAATCTCAACATTATATTCAGTATTTTGTTTTTTCTTTGTTATTAGTGAAATACAGGCATCTGTTATTACTTCTATTTTTCCATTTACTCATCTATCATAAAACACTATTCCATTGTTAAAATCAATAAGTTTATGTAAAAATAAATTATATTTAATGAATTGTCTCAGTTTATGAAAAGATGGTTGAAATAAAAATGTTCTTGGGTTAATAAAAGACATTTTACCTCAATCTTTCAACAAGAAAAATCCTAAATAGTAAAAATATCAATATATATTAAATTTAGAGCTTCATATTCTCATTTCTTCATTTCAATCTAAGTATATTTTTGTGTATTTTCTATCATTTATATCTATACCATATAAGTCTTCATTATCATAAAAAGCTACAGTTCTTACATATGGTGGATTTGCGACGACAAAGTCAAACTTGGTTCTTCTAGTTTTTGACTTAAGACTCAAGGCTTTGAGCTTAGATTCAGTTTTGGAAATAAATTCTCAATAGTTTGATTCAAAATTTTTCTTATATTGAGTAAATATACGCGGCTCAGCCTTGGAGATAAATGTATTTAGCTTGGTCAGACTATCCCTATTCTTTTTGATATCTTTGGTATATATATCAGCAAAAGTTTTGGGTTGCTTGGAGAGCAGAGATTTTTCTTCCATGATATATATGGGTTTGGTGATTTCGGCGATTGCTTTATCTAGCTTGATGCTATCTATTATCACCTCTGGATCAAAATCTTGTATATCTGCCTTGATACCTAGTATAGCGCCATTATCTCTTTTGCTAAATAGGTTATGTTCGTGGGTATTTATCACCAAATCCTCCAAGTCGCGTTTCATAGACTTGTGTATATCATGAAATTCGGCTATACTATCATTGGTGGAGAATATTTTGATAGGATTGCCTATAGGATTGAGTATATCTCAGTTTTCAGCTACATTGTATATGAGTAGGGTCTGAAGTATATTCATCTCTGCAAGATACAACGGAAACGGCTCTATATCAAAACCTACTATATTATTACATATCAATAATTCACAAAACTTACCTGCCTGTATGTCGCTTATGGCATTTGTTTTGCGTATTTGATATATTGCATTGACTATACGAGCTGCCGCTTTGTAAAGAAATGTCCCCGAGCCGCATGCTGGATCTATAATAGATAGTCAGTCTATATTATAGTCTGCATCATCTATATTTTTCTTTAGCAAGTCTAGATTTAGGGATATAATTTGCTGTATATATGAGACATCATATCATATTTCATCTAGCATAAAATCTACTATCTCTGGCGGCGTAAATACCTGTCACTTTTTGCTATCATCATCTTTGTAAAGTTCTTTGAGGTAATTTTCGTAGACAGCTCAGAATAGATCTTGCTTTACCTGCGAAAAGTCAAAACTATATACAAAATAATATATATCAAGAAATAATCTGACACTATCTAGCTCTAGACTGGCTAGTCTGGATCATTGTTTGTAGTGACTTAGTATTTTGTCTAGTAGCGAGTCTTGCTGGTTATGATATGGATCATAAAATTTGCCAAGTCGCGAAATTTGAGATTCTACAGATTGAAATATAGACTGATAATTTTGTGATTTGAGATGTCACAATATATCATCATTTTTTAGCAAATTGATTTTCTTTTTATCTTGTACTATTTTGATAAGTAGTAGCTGTATGATAAGACTATATGCTGTTTGTATCTCTTGTTTTTCTATTTCTTTGGTATTTCACTCAAATAATCATATACTCCTAAGATCAAATACTAACCTTTCTGCAGTAGTAATAAGTCATTGATGAAATCACTGTATCTCAAATGGTCTTGCTACTACTGATGATAATCTATTTATATAAAACTCATATGTATTATAAAAATTTTGCAATTTTGCTTTGCCTGTATCGCTACACAATTCATATAAAGTGAGCGACTCATATATATCCAAATCATCTGCCCCATTTTTGAAAAATCTCCATATATATCCATCAGTCACTATTCCATAATTTGTATCTTCTTTGATCATATATCATCAGATCTGCTTCATGCCTGCTCAGATGTTATCTAGTTTTTCTGTTTCTACTACTACAATCTGTCAGTTTATCTTACACTTGAAGTCTCGCCTAGCCTTATCTCATTGTTTTTTGCTACCCTCATAACTATAAAAATTATC